>JAISDH010000171.1 GCA_031264975.1 Bacteroidales bacterium | reverse complement strand
TAAACGATTACAGTATTTTACGTTGTTGGGCTTGTTCATCTTCTCGCAGGGCATCTTCGGTATAACGTATGGCTAATTGATCAAAAACATTTGAGACATGAGGATAATCAATTTTTGTTTGTCTGGCAATTTCAGAATAAATTGAAGCTATATCTCGTTCTTGTTGTCCGCCTTCAAATGGATGTCGCCTTGTAACTCCGCGATTATTGAATAGCCCTATACGAAATCCTTTTAACATTATTTCAGAATTGATGTTTTCAAGAATTTGCATAAGTTCTATTTTGGGCATTTGACCTTGTAAAGTTTGATTGGAACAATGAGCAAATAATTGTCCAATTTTGAGGTCACATATATTCATTCTGGCATACTTTCGTGCTAATTCGCGTGATTTTTGTATCCAGTCACACAAATAATCACTGTCTATGACTCCATTGATCTCACCTGGTAACTGATTGAGATTTTCAAGTATCTTATACACACTACTGGCAAATTGCGCTACATTAGGTAATTCATCTTCGGTATAGTCTGGATTCTCTTCTTGGTTGGGACCAAAAGCATACCTTAATAAATCAACGAAAAATTCTGCTGACTTCAAAATATATGAAATAAGAATTTTCGGAGAACAATCTTCATTTCCGTAAAAAGAATACTGATAAAGCAATGGAATAAATTGCAATTCAAGATGGGCAAGTTGAATTTGATCTTCTTCGGTAATATCTCCATTATTGAATTGCTCTTGCAAAGAAGTAAATAGTTCAACAATATAAGAAGAATTACTTACTGTATCAACATATTGAGCAATATTTTGCAACAGAGATAATTTTTGTGGAACTGTAATGTTATATTTTTTATTTTTATCAAGAACGGCTAAACTTAACGCGGCATCATAATTTTGAAAACGTACTAAATGTTTATAAACAAATTGAATGAGTTCGTCATCCCATTCGTACTCATAGTACCCGTGTTGTTTCGTCCAAAATTCTCTCTGGACGGATTCGTCAAAGTTATCAACCCAATACCATAATTCTTTCCCATAAGAAAAAGAATTTAGAAAAACAATCGCAGTATTAGATTTCCATTGTAAAGGGTTCAATTTTTCTGATTGATACTTTTGTTCCCATATCTCTCTTTTGCCTTGACATAAATATCTAAGATATGCCGATGCAAAAAGCTGTTCCTTTTCGTTTTCACTTTCAAGAAATGCGGGAATGATTTCAGAAAAAAATTGATCACCATATTGGTCTGCAAGCGGTTTTCCTATTAAAAATGGCTTTTCGGTAATGTTTATCAATTTTTTTAATCCATCGAAATTGTATTGTTTAATAATCTGCTTTACTGCCTCGGCATTTGATATATACCATTGTTCATCCTTTACCGAACCAAATTTATTATAAAAATATTTGCTTGCCTGAAGACTAAAAAGCCAAGCATTTTGTAAAACAATATCTTCGGGTGTAATACTGTTCATAAAATCGACAAGATGTTTTTTTGTATCTTCTGAAAAGATTTTATCCTCTTCAGAACGAATCATATCTATACTTAACAATTCTCTGATAATACCGGCAAGTTGTTCTCTTTGGGTATCTGTCCAATCTGAGGGAATGTTCTTTTCCAATGAACTCAAGAGTTTCCAAAACCTTTCCGATGTTGTTGATTTATTTATAATATTATACAAATGTTTCAGCGTTTTTTGCCAACGAATATAATCAGTTCCTATTTTATCTAATACCCGTTTAGCGCAAAACTGTCTGAAAGCAAAACCATCTTGTTCCGCATTTTGTTCGTCAATTTCTAATCCCCAATTTCGCCAATGGGGAAAAGTGGGATCCATAACGGTATAATGCGACTGAAATGCTATATGGAAGAGCATATTCCAAACAAGATTTTCCTTTGTTTCCAAAAGATTATTTAATACAGTAATTCGACTCTGGAGATCAATATCAGAGCGTAAATGCCACCAACAGTAGATATGTTCTCTCAATGTCTGTTTTGGACGGTTACTCCATTTCCCGCCTGGATCAATCTCCATCAAAGAGAACAGAATTTCAACAGCATCTTTATGATATTTTTTTGAAACAGCTAACATCTCTAAAGCCCAAAGTAAACCAGCGTGCTTACAAGGACTAGTTACACTTCCATCATCATACATTAATTGCACAAAAACAGAATTGTTAGCTTTTTTCAATTCATTCCGAACCGTCTTAATAAAAGAATCAGGGCTTGTTTCTGCCAACAGTACCAATATTGAATCAATGGCAGCCCACTCTTCCATTGTCATATTAAAACGCAGTATTTTTATAATTGTATCGTCAAACTTGTGCTGTATCATATATTTGTTTAGAGCAGGGTCTGGAAAAGTAATTGCTTCGGTATCATACAAAGAAGCAAGACATGCCATTGTTTCTGCTATATTTTTTTTTAAGATATTAGAATACTTCGGTGTTTTTCCATAAACATTTGCCATCCATTGCTTGTCTGACGGCAAATCATATTTGGGATTTCTTTCACTCAACACTGTAACAGCAATAGCAAGAAAATCTTCAAATTCCCGTCTTGTTATGGAACTGTTAAATAAATGCCATGCTTGGTGTTTTGAATAGAGATTGACCATTTCTGAATCAACATAGAAAAGCGAATCTCCTCTTTGTTTCTCTTGGA
>JAISDH010000122.1 GCA_031264975.1 Bacteroidales bacterium | reverse complement strand
CGATTAGTTGATTAATAGACGCATAGGCGAAAGCATCAGCCTGAAAGGCTGGAATCAACAGCACAGTGCAACGCGCTGTGGATAGGAAGCATCTAAAAATAAAGCCCCAATCGGGGCGCAATCGACAGAAAGGTGCAAGGACATCAAATAGTGGTTAATTGATTAATATAACCACATAGCAAATAAAGATATAACTAAATGTAAAATCCTTAGAAAGGCTGCCTCAACGGTAGCCTTTCGCACTTTTATAGCAGTTAACGGTTAGTGGTTAATTGGAGAGGGCGGTTTACTTATCTACTGTTTTGCTTGTTGCTTGTTTTTCTTCGTCTAATCAATAATGTAGGTGCAACGCCAAGCTATGGTCGGAAGATGTAAAAAGCGCTGAAAGAGCGTAATCAACAGCGTAGGGCAACGCCCTACAGACAGAATGCACATAATATCTACCAAGCCCTGAAAGGGCATAATCAAATGAAATGGATTACGCCCCGTTGTGGCTTAATAGAAAGTGGGTACGTTTTCAACACAGCGCGTTGCGCTGTGCTGTTGATTTCAGCCCTTCAGAGCTGATGTTATTTTTCACTAATCCACTCGCCCATTCGTTCACCAATCCACTAATCATTATTCATCGAAGAATATCATTCGGGGACGTATATAATTTCTCCATTTTCAAGTTCGTAGGCGATACCTACTTTTCTTCCTTTTTGTTTTGTCGATTTTTGTTCTTCGCTGGCGGCGTATTTTGTTATCTTTTCTCCTTTTTTGGTGATGATTTCCATTTTCTCTGTTCCCGGATTTTTTACTATGGTGTAATCTTCTTGAGAAAAAACTTCCGTCATGTTAAACTTCGTTACCAAGGCTACCATTAATGCAACAGCAAAAACCATCGCTATATCAAATAAATTTGATACTAAAGACATCGGGTCGTTGTCTTCGTCTGTTTTGATTAATCTTCTTCGTTGCATGGCGTTTCGTTTTTGTATTGAGTCATCAAATCGGAGATAAAGTCGAGGTTGGTCAGGTCGGAAACTACCCAGCGTTGCCGAATTTGAAGCAGTATGAATCCTGCAGCGCCTATGCAAAGACCTAATACAGTCGTGGCAAAAGCTACTTGCATGTTATAAGCCATAGAACCAATATCTCCTGTTGAAAGTCCTACCAAAGCGGGACCCATGGGAATTAACGTTCCCATTAATCCTAAAATCGGACCGAACTTAATCAATACTTTTGATTTTCCAAGTTCTTTATCGGCGTTTATCTCAAATTCGGAAATCTGACGATTGCGATGTATAGCGCTATTTTGCTCCTTATACAATTGCAAGGCTGCTATTGTAAATTTAGAGGAAGGCGTTTTTTCAAGAATGGATTTAAAGGTAGAGATATTTTGTTTATCCAATTCATTAAGACTTTTTTTCAGGGCTTTATCCTGTTTACTGCGCGACATGTATTGATTGAAAAGTCCGCCAAGCATGAAAATTGCCCGAAAAAAGAAGAAAAGCAATCCAACGATTACCGGTACTAATAAACCGTTGGAAATCCAGAACATTAAATTTGATACATATTCCATAATTGTTATTTTTTGAAAAGTTTATAAATTCTTGGGACAAAAATACCCAAGAGAAAAATGATTGTTATGACTAAGAATGAGAAAAATAATTCTCCAACATTTACAGATGAAGATTGAGAAAAAATCTTTGCAGAAGGATGAAATACCGTACAACAGATTATCAAGACAAAAAGTAATCCGGAAAAGACAATTGTCAATTCCAAACGCGATTCTATGGGCAGTAGTTTCCCCGCAAGATAAGCTCCGCCAAAGATAAATGTAGCGATAAAAACAGAATAAACAGCTGTCAATAAAAGAAAAGAAGAACCGATAAAGAGAAATGAAAGATTTATTTGCAGATAGAAAATAACCGGAAAAATCAACAACGAAGGGATATACGCCAATAACATGGCATATTTTCCAACGGTCTGATTGTTTCTCCTTGCAAAAACAACCCAGCAAAATCCTATGGATAGCAATAAATCTATGACAAAAAACAGGTTCATATCCAACATTCTGTCTTGTTGCATGAGTATATTTTCCAGATTAATTTTATTGGTTTCAATAGCATACGGATAACTTATCCAAATAAAAAGAACACACAAGAGAACAAAAACAACTCGATGCCACAGACGCGGTAAGAGGTTTGTCATGATAATACTTTTTCCCAGGCATAAAACAGAAATAAGAATGAGAATGTTATCCATTTTTCCTGCGTTTGCCGATGAGAAAGAATAAAATGATGATAAAAGCAACTACGCCAAAAGCAATTAAGGCGGTATACAACGTGTTTGTTTTGGCGTCCGGTTGGTCTTGCAACGTTTCTTTTTCCATCACAATTCCTTCTTTGCCGGAAACCTGTACTTCGCGCGCCTGCGAAATAGAAGCGCTGTATTTGCTTTGCTGCTCCTGAGATAATTGTTGAGCAATCGCAGCCTGTAATTTCATATTATCACATACAAAACCGCTACATCCGGCGCCATATTTATCTACCAATTCAACATGCAAATTTGCCAAAGCGTTAATCTGTTCCGGCGAAGCGTCCCAATAACCTTTACGATTGGTTTCTATCATTACCGCTGTTATTTCCTGCAACGCAGCCGGATTCTCTGCTTCAAAAAACTGTTGAAGATTCAGATTGAGTTTGTCGTTTATGTAGACGTCATAAATTTCATTCCAAAGTTCGTTGTCGATTACATCCGGTTTCATAACATTCCAACCGTAGGTATTGCGTATAATATCGGCAAAACCATTGGCGGCGCTCGCTCCTGTCATTTGTTCCTTGATGTAGGCGGGATTGAAAATGGTGGTACGGGATTCTACGCCAATTGCCGCCTTTAAGTCCTGAATGCGGACATTATAATGATTGCGCAAGTCATTGAAATAATTGTCAGGGTCTTTTCCCGTTACGTTGCGGACGGCAAGCGTAATGCCGCCCATAAACTCATAAACATGGTCTAAACTCAAAGCTCCCCATGTATTGCTTTGGCGTGGTTGGATAACGACGTCGGTGTTTTGCAAAGCAGCTTCAAAAACGCCGGCTTTGAACTCTCCCCAACTCTGTTCCCTGCCGTAAACAGCTCCCATGTTGTTGAGGTAAGTTTGTGCAATTTCGGATTCTTTTTCCCATTTGTCGCCGCTTTCAACCATGGAGGTAATCCCTGTTCCGGACATGCCATTCAGTCCGCCGAATATGCGGGTGGTGGAAAGTTCTCTGGCTTCTTTTGGAGAAAATCCTTTTTCAAGCATCACCCGTTCGGCGTTTTCTTTTCCCTGGGCAACATAATTTTTATTTTGCTTGTCGTAGGCGTCGGCGGCTAAATCGACGGCTTTTTGTATTAACGATAAACGAGAAGCCGCCAAATCTCGAAACTGTCCCGACGTCTGTACAACCACGTCAATACGCGGGTGCGCTAATTCGTTTTCGGGAAGAAGACGTATGTCCAATACTCTGTTAAACTGGTCTCGAACAGGTTCTACTCCCAATAAATACAATATCTGGGCAATAGTCGCTCCTTCGCTTTCGATGAAACTTCCAGACCATAATGTAAAACTTACCTTTTCGGGGTATTTGTTATCATGATTTTTCCGATAATCATCCAAAAGCGCCTTTCCCAACAAGACGCCTTTATCCCATGCTTGCGGCGTAGGAGTGGCTTCCGCATTGATAGAATATAAATTCCGACCGGTTGGCAACGTATTGGGATTGGAGACAAAATCTCCTCCCGAAGTCGGTAAAACATATTCCCCTGACAAAGCGCGAATCATGGCGGAAAGTTCGCTGTCGGTACTTTCTATTAAGGCATTTTTGTACTTGTTTATATTCTTAACGGTTGTTTCAATGGCAAGAACAGCTTGTGCAAATTCTCTGTCTTCTTTGGGGACAGCGTTCTTTTGGGCTTCCTTTGCCATGGCGTCTACTCTTTCGGATTCGGCTTTTTGTTCTTTTTCTTTCCTTTCTGCAATTCGTTTTTTGACGAAGTCAGGCATTTCTCCATCCTTGGATATTCCGGCGGGATGTTGCAGTTTTCCCTTTTGTTTTTTAGCCTGCTCTATCATTCCGGCAATCATACGCTCCATTTGGGGATTCATTCGTTCGTTAATTTCCTGCGCCTTGGTAATATCGGCTTGTGAAACGCCTAAGGAAAGAAGTGTTGAATGTATATCCATAGAAGGATTTGCCAACAGTTTTTTCACGATGTTTTGGGCAGGAATATAATAATGTAAATGGAAATAGGATTTGTTTTCCAACTGACTTTGGGTGGTTTTTCCTTTGAGTTTATCCAATGCCGCCAAACTGTAAGCAATGGGGTCTGTTCCCATCATTTCGACGGAGGAATGTATTTTTCGTTGTTCAAAAGGAATGCCGAATATATGTTGTCCGCCTATTATCTTTTCATTACAAAGTTCTTCGGCAAAGTTATTTATCTTTAAAATTTCTTCTTCCGTATATGGTTTGCTCAGCGTACTGTCGAGTTTCAAATCACGATGCAGTCCCATGTTTACGGCGCGTGTTTTTATCTTTAGATTTAATGATTCACTCTTTTTGTCCGCTTCCAGATATTGACGAATCGACAACTGCAACTCATTTATCTTATCGCGCAAATCCGTTTCAATAAAAGGCGGTGAAAGGTGGGTAACCGTAACGGCATAACTGCGTCGTTTTGCAATAATACCTTCTCCTACATCGGCAATGGTGTAGTAATAAAAATGAGGCAATTCTCCCGTCAAAACGTCTGTCCAGTCGGCGGAAGAAAGCGCTACCTGTTTTCCCGGAATAAACTCCAAAGAACCATGCGTGCCGAAATGAATCATGGCGTCGGCATGAAAACTCTCTTGCGTCCAAAAATAAGAAGCAATATAATGATGCGGAGGAATGGGATTCTCTCCATGTACGGCGGCAAAGGTGTTTTCTCCCGTTCCCTGTATGGGCTGTGGTAAAAGTGCAACATTGCCCAAGTCTATCCGCGTAACAGCAATCGCCTCCTGACCATTATCCGAAAGAGTATAATAATTTCCCGGCGCTTTCCCATGTTTTGCCGTTAAGGCTTCATATTCTTTGGGAAGAAGTTTGGCTTTAAGCCATGAATCATATTGTTGTGCCGGTACCAAAGCAGGATAATCTGAATGAAGGTAACGGTCAATATTGCCTTCGGCGTAGCTGTTAAATACGGCGCCTCTTTCCATGATAAGGGTTTCAAACTCCTTTAACGTAGCAGGCAAATTGTTTACCGTATAACCTTCCGACTGTAGCCTTTTGATAAAATGATACAAAGAAGGTATCACTTCCAAGCCAAAAGCCGTCATCGCATTGTTGCCCGCTCCCTTGTAATAATAAATAGCGATATGTTTATCTTTGTTTGGTTTTGTTTTCAGATGAAGATAATTTGTTATCGTGTTGACGAACTTTTGCATACGACCGGGAACAGGCTGAAATGAATATAAACCGTCCTTATCCATTTCCTGTGCAAAGAGGGCAAAAGACAATATGCCGCCGTCCAATTCCGGCATGACAACGCTTTGACTTAAAAATCCACCCAATATCCCCTGCTTGCTTTCCATCCATTCTTCGCGAAGAGAAAGTATCGTCAATGGACAAAACAAAGGAATGTTGCGCTGTTGAAGCCATTCCACGCCTTTATCTCCCTGCCCCATCAGTAAACGCCCGTGAGGCATATACACAACCGCATCAGGAGAAATCTCTTCCAAAAATTCCAACCGATTCACCACGCTGGATATCGGATAAACATTCAGTTGACGACTTTCCAAAGAAATAATCAACGAATCCAAATAACCTTTATCCGTGTCGAAAGGTCCCGTCATGCCGCAGATAATAGCCACTTTGGGCGCTCCTTCTTTGTAATATCCATTTTCACGGTAGTAGGTTTCAAATTCTTCTACGGTATTGAAGGCAGTTTCTTCTCCCAGATGAAAAAGAATATTGGAGTTTATCTCTACAGGATTTTCTGTGGGCTTGTTGAAAAACATCTTTCCCAAAATATCTTTACGGATATAGTTAAACAGATTACGATAATTTTTCCCTCCCCCGTTTCCAAGATAGGCTGCCACCTGCTTTTCCGCAATAGAATCCAATGTGGATATCTTATTGACAGGGTCGGTTACGGCGGTAGAATAGATAAGGATTCCTTTATTTTTAAGTTCTTCCAACACTTGACGATGTTCTTCGGTCATACGGATGCCCATACCGAAAATCAATACGGCGTCATAACGTTTAAGTTTGTCAAAGTCGTCCAATGTCAGTTGTTTTAGCCTGATGAAATCGTTATCATTTGATTTGACCATTTTGGCATACTGAAAATTGGGAAAGTTTACCATAGCAATCTTCGTTTCATTCATACGAAGCGCCCAAAACATCAACAGAACCACAGCAATAATTGCCAATCCGATAATACTGAACTTGATTTTTTTCTTTATCATTTGAGTTTTATTTTTCCTCGTTTTACAACCCGCAAAAGTAAAAAAACTGCAAAACATAACGCATCCCCATTATTTGGGATAATCCTTCCCTTTTCCCCCCTAATTATGGGGACAAGGAATAAGGAACAAGGGCAACAGGCAGCAAGCAACAAGCAA
>JAISDH010000103.1 GCA_031264975.1 Bacteroidales bacterium | reverse complement strand
CAAAAATAGCAATGACTTGATAAATGGAAAAATCTATTTCCTGACTATCTAACAAACCTGGACGATCTATCGTATTATTTGAAAAAAGTGTTTTCAATTCTTCCCATTCCGTTGAAGTTCTTATGAGCATATTACGACCATGAAGTTGTGCATAAGATTCTGAATAACCAATATTACCTTTCCTTATCAAGACAGGAGTAATAGTATCGTGCAAGGGTGAAATTAGTTTATTGTTGTTTCGTTCAATAATCAATGGTTTTTCACAGTTCGCTGTCATACAGGCAAACATAACTAATACAAGCAGACATGACAATATGCCGCCATAGTAGATTGGCATTTTCAAAATTTTATACCCTCTTTTCTTGTTTTTAAAGATTAACAACCTGTTAATGCATCCATTAATCTTAATTACATACATGGAAGAATGTCTTCTTCCCCTTGCTTCTAACTTTATTTCATTTCTCATGATATTACTTTTTAATATTAAACAAAAAAATTTCTCACATATATATGATACTTTTTCCAGTCATTTCGTTGCCTGATATTTTCGTTTTTTTTCATTTTTTTTAGTAATAGATTAAAATACAATATAGGAAATGAAGAAAAAAGAAAATGTGATACCCTATTCGTTTGCATCGCCTAAATTGATGAGAAAAAATCTACAAACATTTTATATGCTTATATGTTATATATCTTATGGCTTTTAAAAGAAGATAAAGCAATTCATTTTTTCATAACGCCTCAAAAAAAGAATTAACCACTTTTTCTGTCATATAATATATAAAGAGATTAATATACAATAGATTATAGAGCTTTATATTTCATGTGTCGGCTTCTTTTGCCGTCCGAATTTTCATGATAGAGATACCAAAAATCGAACAATGTTTCAACCTTTCCAACAAAGCTAACAAAAAGTACACTGTAGAATTTGCACAAAATAGGTTTTCAAAATATTGAATACATGATATATATACGCAAATAAGCAATTAACTTTAGGCTGTTGAAAAATAACTATAAATAAAAAATATCAGTCCCATAAAAATTTCTATCTTTGCACATCGGTATTATGGTTCCCATAATTGCTATGAATAACAATTGGGATTAAAAGGGAATCCTGTGGAAATCAGGAACTATCCCCGTAGCTGTAAGTTTCGCTAAAAGGAGTGCTTCCTTTATGCCACTGTTTATTTCGACGGGAAGGCGCACTGCCGGAAACAAGTCAGAAGACCTGCCTAATATCAACGTACTTGAGGCTTTCGGGTGAAAAGTTCAGGATGTAAAGACTTTACTGTGTCTGTTTTTAGTGAGAAGTCTTTTATCCTAAAATCTTTTATCCGTTGCCTCCTGATTAAAGAAATAGATTAAAACATATATTATGATTGAATTATTTATCATTAAGAGAGACGGAAAAAAAGAAGTTTTTTCCATGGAAAAGATAAAAAGCGCTGTATCAAAAGCCTTTTTATCAGTTGGTTGTTTTGCTACTGAAGAGATTTTGACCAATATTCTTTATCGTTTGAACATTTCTAATAATACGACAGTAGAAGAAATTCAAAATCAGGTAGAAATTGCGCTAATGGCGGAACGCTATTATGCTGTTGCCAAATCATATATGCTCTATAGGCAGAAGCATACGGAAGACCGCGAAATACGCGATAAATTGAACTTTCTCATGGACTATTGCAATGCAAGCAATGCGGCAACCGGCAGTAAATATGATGCTAACGCTAATGTGGAAAATAAGAATATGGCAACGCTTATCGGAGAATTGCCTAAATCGAATTTTATCCGCCTCAATCGTCGTTTACTGACCGACCGAATAAAAGAAATGTATGGAAAAGAATTGGCAGATAAATACATAAACCTGTTGAACAACCATTTCATTTATAAAAACGATGAAACAAGTTTAGCCAATTACTGCGCAAGTATTACGATGTTCCCATGGCTACTTAACGGTACAATTTCTATAGGCGGTAATTCCAAAGCCCCTACTAATTTGAAGTCGTTTTGCGGTGGATTTATCAATCTGGTTTTCATGGTGTCGAGTATGTTAAGCGGCGCGTGCGCTACGCCTGAATTTTTGTTGTATCTTAATTACTTTATTGGATTGGAATATGGTAACGATTATTACCTCACTCCAGACAAACAGGTAGATTTGTCGTTGAAGAAAAGAACAATAGACAAAGTGATTACAGACTGTTTCGAACAAATTGTCTATTCTATCAACCAACCGACAGGCGCGCGTAACTTTCAGGCTGTTTTTTGGAATATAGCTTATTTCGACCGTTTTTATTTTGAAAGTTTGTTCGAGGAATTTTACTTTCCTGACGGTAGCGTCCCTGATTGGGAATCACTCTCCTGGTTGCAAAAACGTTTTATGAAATGGTTTAACAAGGAACGAACACGTACCGTTCTCACTTTTCCGGTGGAAACTATGGCTCTCTTGGCCGAAAATGAGGATGCCAAAGACAAAGAATATGGCGATTTTACTGCCGAAATGTACGCCGAAGGACATTCGTTTTTTACCTATATGAGCGATAGTGTGGATTCGCTCAGCAGTTGCTGCCGTTTGCGTAACGCGATAACGGACACCAGTTTTAGTTACACCCTTGGCGCAGGCGGCGTATCTACCGGCTCAAAAAGCGTGCTTACTATCAATCTCAACCGCTGCATTCAAAAAGCGGCAAAAGAAGGAAGTCATTATCTTTTCTTTTTGGAAGAAGTGGTTGATTTGGTACACAAAGCACAATTGGCATACGACGAAAATCTGAAATATATGCAGAAAAGCGGGATGTTGCCTCTGTTCGATGCGGGCTATATAGCGCTTAAACGGCAGTACCTTACTATTGGCGTCAATGGTTTGGTGGAAGCTGCCGAATTTCTGGGCATTAAAATTACAGACAACGATGCTTATGCCGACTTTACAGGGAAAATTCTTGGTCTAATCGAAACATACAACAAAAAATACCTTACCGATGAGGTGATGTTTAATTGCGAAATGATTCCTGCTGAAAATGTAGGCGTAAAACATGCTAAATGGGATAAAGAGGCTGGCTTTCACGTACAGCGAGACTGTTACAACAGTTATTTCTTCATTGTGGAAGACCAATCGCTCAACATTATAGATAAATTTCGCCTGCACGGACGAAAATATATTGAACACTTGACCGGCGGTTCGGCATTGCATTTGAATTTAGAAGAACATTTAACTAAGGAACAATACAGACATTTGCTTCGCGTGGCAGCTATTGAGGGGTGTAATTATTTTACATTCAATATCCCTAATATGGTTTGCAACGATTGCGGACATATAGAAAAACAAAATCTGAAAACCTGCCCTGCATGTCAAAGCAAAAATTTGGATTACCTTACACGCATTATCGGTTATATGAAACGAATCAGTAATTTTTCACATCCCCGCCAACAGGAGGCGGCAACTCGTCATTATGCTACGATACGCGAGTTTTGATATAGTATTTCAAGAGATTCCCGGCGAAATAACGCTTGCACTCAATTTGTCGGGTTGCCCCAACCGTTGCCACGGTTGCCACAGTCCGCATTTGCAGCAAAATACAGGCGAAGAACTGACAGAAACGAGCTTGTCTAACCTGCTCAACGTCTATAAAAATGCCGTTACCTGTATTTGTTTTATGGGCGGAGACGGTTCTCCGGAGGAAGTGTTGAAATTGGCAAAAGTTGTAAGGCAATTCCATAAAAAAGTCGCATGGTATTCGGGTAGTTGCCACTTGTACGAAAATGCACACCACTGCTTCGATTATATCAAATTGGGAAAGTACATCGAAAAACTGGGCGGACTTAATTCTCCTACAACCAATCAACGGTTTTACAGAATCGAAAATAAAACATTGATTGATATGACAAGTAATTTCAGAACGCAAAATAGGGTGTAAGGGGTGTAAAGGGCGAAAGGACGAAAGGGCGAAAGGACGAAAGGACGAAAGGGCGAAAGGACGAAAGGACGAAAGGGCGAAAGGACGAAAGGGCGAAAGGACGAAGGGAAAAAGGGTGAAGGGCAACAAGCAACAGGCAGGCAAGCCACGAGGAGCACGCAGATGACGCAGATTTGAAAGATGACCGCAGATTTTTTCTTATCTGCGAAAATCCCGTTTTATCTGTGTTATCCGCGTACTAATATGGTTTTGTGCATTGCGGGTTGGATGATTTGGGACAACCGCATGTAAGGGCGCCCGCAAGGGGGCGCCCCTACATGATTGTCCATCCAATGTAGGGGCGTCCCTTGCGGGCGCCCTAAATCTCACAATTTTAGCCCGCATACAATATAATATTAACCACGAATCACTAACCGTTAACCACGAATTTTACCCTGTAAATCCTTGAATCCTGATTCAGACAATAGGCGCTCAGATAACACAGATTTGAAAAGATGAACACAGATTTTATTTTGTCTGAACTGTGATTTAAATGCTTATTATGATTATTTATCCTGTGAATCAGGATTCAGAAAACAAGGGTCGTTGCATGCAACGACCCTTGTTTTATTCTCATTCACTTGTTAAGAGCGAATGCTATTCGCCCCTACGGTTTTATTATTTTTCCTTGATAACTTTCTTTTTCCGTTCCTACATTATATATGTATATACCGCTTGCAAGATTGCTTACCTGTATTACATCTTGATTGTTTACTTCTTGACGGATTAACATCTTCCCTTGCGTATCGTAAAGCGTAAATGTAGCTTGAGTTACATTTTCCGGCAGGATAATATTTATATTGTCCGTTGCGGGATTGGGATAGACGTTTATTGTAGAAGCTACTACGTCTATTATCCCTACGCCTTTCTCAAACCTTGCCGTAAAAGTTGTGTCCTGTGTTACGGTAATGGCGCGTGAACTTTGGGTATCGCCGCCGTTCCATGCTACAAAACGATAACCGGCGTTGGGGGTTGCAGTAATTGTTATTGTGCTGTTTACGGCATAGTCTCCGCTGCCGGTAACGCTTCCCATAGCGGCGTCGTTTGCCGTTACGGTTACATGATACATCATTACTTCAAACGCTGCCGTGAAAGTTGTATCTTGCGTTACGGTAATGGTGCGCGGGTTTTGGGTATTGCCGTCGTTCCATTGTAGAAAGCGGTAGCCTGCGTTGGGTATTGCTTCAATGATAGCTGTGCTGTCTTTTATATAATAGCCTGCGCCGGTGAGGATTCCCATTGTTGGGTCGTTAGGGACAAGGGTGACATAGAGTAATGCCTCAAAGGTTGCCGTAAAGATTGTGTCTTGCGTTATTGTAATGGTGCGCGGGTTTTGGGTATTGCCGTCGTTCCATTGTAGAAAACGATAACCGGTATTGGGCGCGGCGTTGATAGTAGCCGTGCTGTTTACGGCATAATCTCCGCTTCCTGAAACAGTTCCCATGCCGGTATTGTTGGAAAATACGGATAACTGAAACATGCCCGCTTGCCCAAATATAGCCGTAAATGCGGTATCTTGCGTTACGGTAATTGTGCGCGGATTGTTTTTATTGCCATCGTTCCATTGCACAAAGCGGTAGCCTGTATTGGGTATTGCTTCAATGACTGCCGTGCTGTCTTTTATATAGTAGCCTGCGCCGGTTAGACTTCCCATGATAGGGTCGTTAGGGACAAGTGTGACATAAAGGTATGCCTCAAACTCTGCGGTAAAGGTTATATTCTGGGTTACGGTGATGGCGCGCGGATTGTTTTTATTGCCATCGTTCCATTGCACAAAGCGGTAGCCTGCGTTTGGTATTGCCTCTATTATTGCCGTGCTGTCTTTTATATAGTAGCCTTCACCGGTTAGAGTTCCCATAACTGGGTCGTTAGGGACAAGGGTGACATAAAGGTAGGCTTCAAAAGTGGCGGTAAAGGTTATATCCTGCGTTACGGTAATGGTGCGGGGATTGTTTGTATCTCCGTCGTTCCATTGCACAAAGCGGTAGCCTGCGTTTGGTATTGCTTCAATGATAGCCGTGCTGTCTTTTATATAATAGCCTGCGCCAGTTAGGCTTCCCATGATAGGGTCGTTAGGGACAAGGGTGACATAAAGGTAGGCTTCAAACTCTGCGGTAAAGGTTGTATCTTGCGTTGCGGTAATGGTGCGCGGGTTGTTTTTATTGCCGTCGTTCCATTGCACAAAGCGGTAGCCTGCGTTTGGTATTGCTTCAATGATTGCCGCGCTGTCTTTTATATAATAGCCTGCGCCGGTTAGGATTCCCATAATAGGGTCGTTAGGGACAAGAGCGACATATATTAATGCCTCAAACTCTGCGGTAAAGGTTGTATCTTGTGTTGCGGTAAGGGTGCGCGGATTGTTTTTATTGCCGTCGTTCCATTGCACAAAGCGGTAGCCTGCGTTTGGTATTGCAGCAATGATAGCCGCGCTGTCTTTTATATAGTAGCCTGCGCCGGTTAGGATTCCCATGGTAGGGTCGTTAGGGACAAGTGCGACATATATTAATGCCTCAAATTCTGCGGTAAAGCTTGTATCCTGTATGGCGGTGAGGGTGCGTGGATTGTTTGTATCTCCATCATTCCATTGCACAAAGCGGTAGCCTGCGCTTGGTATTGCTGCAATGATAGCCGCGCTGTCTTTTATATAATAGCCCTCGCCGGTTAGAGTTCCCATAATAGGGTCGTTAGGGACAAGTGCGACATATATTAATGCCTCAAACTCTGCGGTAAAGGTTGTATCCTGTATGACGGTAAGGGTGCGCAGATTGTTTGTATTGCCATCGTTCCATTGCACAAAGCGATAGCCTGTATGGGCGGTTGCGCTGATAGTAGCCGTGCTGTTTGTGGCATAATCTCCGCTTCCCATAACAGTTCCCATACCTGTATTGTTGGAAAATACGGACAACTGAAACAGACCTGCCACCCCAAATACAGCCGTAAAAGCAGTATCCGACGATAGCGTAACTGTACGCGGATTTTGCCTGTTGCCATCGTTCCATTGCACAAAGCGATAACCTGTATTGGGCGTTGCCTCTATAACAGCCGTATTGTTTACACAAGTATTTTCTTGCACTATGTTGGCGTTTCCCATAATGTTATTATTGCTTTGTACGCTAATAGTTAATGGAGAAGCATCCCCTATAATATTATAGCTAAAAGCATCCCAGACAGGTGCATTTCGATAGGCTGTTTCGCTGCCGCA
>JAISDH010000077.1 GCA_031264975.1 Bacteroidales bacterium | reverse complement strand
AATAATTCCCAGAAAACCCAACCACCTTATTTCACAAGCAATTCACTTACATCGGCGCCGGGTTCAACGTTGTATATTTCTTCTCCATACCGCATAACAAGCATTTTTTTCCCGCCTCGCAAGGTCATTTTATCATTATCTACCCATAATGCAGATGCTTCCCGTAAACCGACTACTGTTGTTTTTTGATTAACGGTTAGATATTCATTTAATCTGTCCATGCGTGTTTCGCCTCCATGTTTAATCATATCGTCAATGACCGGATTGGGGTCAATGTAATGAGGATTGATTTGAAAGGGAACTAAATTTAATCCATTAAAACTTTGAGGTTGGATAATAGGCATATCGTTTGTTGTGCCAAGCGTTGGACAGGCTAAATTGGAACCGGCGCTCCAGCCAATATAGGGCGTACCTTTGCAAACTTTCTCCCGCACTTTTTCCATGAGAGCATGTTCATACATCTCAGCAAAAAGATGAAACGTATTTCCACCGCCTACAATAATGCAATCAGCCTTATCTATCATTTCCGGCATTTCTTCTGCTTTAAAACGGTGAATCGAAGACAAGCGTTTATATCCCCAACCCATAAAAACACCTTGAACACGCTCTTGATAAGCGTCATAACTATTCGGATGTTCTATCCCAGAAATCTTAACTCCCGCAAAAGGAAAAAATAATAAATTACTATCGGCAGAAATACCATTCTGTTGACAAAACAG
Source organism: Bacteroidales bacterium (assembly GCA_031264975.1). Lineage (GTDB taxonomy): Bacteria > Bacteroidota > Bacteroidia > Bacteroidales > WCHB1-69 > JAIROC01. The sequence goes on along the minus strand of JAISDH010000077.1, from coordinate 3,863 downwards.
TTCTATCTGCGTTTGACACCACATTAAATAAGATTCTCCATAATTCGTTGAATTACTAATCAATAAAAGTTTCATATATTTTAATTTAATACGTTATTATCTTCATTAATGCCCGAAGTTTCCACTTGAGCAATCTTCTTAATCAATCCCTGTAAAACATTGCCGGGACCTATTTCCGTAAAATGAGTGGCTCCATTGGCAACCATATTACGAATGGTTTTAGTCCACAATACGGGGGATATTAGCTGAGCAATAAGGTTCTTCTTTATTTCGACGGTATTGCTGCTTGGTTGTGCCGTATAGTTTTGGTAAATAGGGCAAGTCGGCATAAAGAAATTTACTTTTTCAATGGCTGCCTTTAATTCACAATGAGCCGATTCCATAAAAGGAGAATGAAACGCTCCGCCAACCTTTAACGGCATAACGCGTCTGGCTCCGCTTACTTTTAGAATTTCGCTCGCTTCTTCTATGCCTCTAACCGAGCCGGATATCACCACCTGGTCGGGAGCATTGAAATTGGCGGCAACAACAATCTCCGACGTAACCCGACGAACAATATCCGCCACTTTCTCTTCATTCAATCCAATGACGGCTGCCATGGTCGAAGATGTTTTTTCACACGCTTTCTGCATGGCAATAGCCCGTTTATAAACCAATTGCAAACCGTCTTCAAAAGACAGACATCTATTGACTACAAGAGCCGAAAATTCGCCCAGAGAATGTCCGGCAACCATGTCAGGTTTACAGAGATATTTAAGCGAAGCCGCCAAAATCGTTGAATGCAAAAAAATGGCAGGTTGCGTTACCTTTGTTTGTTTTAAATCTTCCTCTGTTCCGCTAAACATAATATCGCTGATGCGAAACCCCAACAAGTCATTCGCCTGTTCAAATAATTCTCTGGCTAACTTGTTATTTTCATATAAATATTTTCCCATACCGACAAATTGCGCGCCTTGTCCTGGAAATACAAATGCTTTCATAATGTATATTTTTAAGTTATAAAATTATAGATGTATAGCTTTACCTATCGCATCTTCTACTGCTTCCATTAATGCTTCCGACATCGTAGGGTGAGGATGAACGGACGCTAATATTTGATTGGCGGTCGTTTTTGTTTGTCTGATAACAACAGCTTCCGCAATCATTTCCGTAACATTTTCCCCCACAAGATGACAACCTAAAAGTAGATTTGTCTTACTGTCGAAAATTACTTTTACCATTCCTTCTTTATTTCCTGCTGCAGCCGCTTTTCCCGAAGCTGTATAAGGAAATTTTCCCGTCTTAATATCGTACCCCATTTCAATAGCCTTTTTTTCCGTCAATCCAACAGAGGCTACTTCCGGAGTTATATAGGTACAGGAAGGAATATTGCCATAATCGATAACCTCCGGCTCATGCCCTGCTATCTTTTCTATACAAACAATGGCTTCTCTGGAGGCAACATGCGCCAATGCAGGACCATGTACAATGTCGCCTATCGCATAAACGCCTTCTATGTTTGTTCGATAATATTCGTCAACAAGAACCTTGCCTTTTTCAAACAATATTCCCGTTTCTTCCAAACCGATATTTTCGATATTCGTTTGAGTACCCACCGCAGATAAAACAATATCTGCTTCCAAATCAATCAAAGAACCTTTCTTATCTTTTACAGATACTTTACATATATTATCAGACGCTTCTACCTTTTCAACCATGGCTTCGGTCATGAATTTGATACCCTGTTTACGGAAAGAACGTTCAACTTGTTTTGAAATCTCCTCGTCTTCCAAAGGTAAAATATTGGGCAATAGTTCTATGATGGTAACCTTAACCCCCAAACTGTTATAGAAAAAGGCAAATTCACTGCCAATAGCGCCGGAACCAACCACGATTAAACTTTCAGGTAATGTGGGCAATGTCAGGGCTTCTTTGTAGCCAATGATTTTTTGACCGTCTTGCCGTAGATTAGGCAATTGTTTGGAAGAAGCGCCGGTTGCCAATACAACATGTTTTGTGCTGTATAGCGTTGTTTTACCGTCATTATCGGTTACTTCTACTTTTTTGTCCGGCAATACTTTCCCATTTCCGACAAGAATATCAATATTATTTTTCTTGAACAAATATTGAACTCCTTTACTCATGCTTTCTGCCACATTTCGACTGCGTTGAATAATCGCGTTGAAGTCCGGTTCAAATTCTCCTTTTAAAGTAATACCATAATCCGCACAATGCTTCATATAGCGAAAAACTTGCGCTGATTTCATTAAAGCTTTTGTTGGTATACATCCCCAATTCAAGCAAATGCCCCCTATTTCAGCACGTTCCACCACAGCAACTCTCATTCCTGATTGAGACGCCTTGATAGCCGCAACATATCCGCCAGGTCCACTTCCAATAATTATTATATCGTAAAATTGCATATCTCAAAATTTCTTCAAAGATACGTTTTTTTTCAATACGAAAACACGTTTTTATATAATGAATAATATATTATACTGACTTTAAAGCGGTTTGCATCGAAAAAAAATTATCCCGACTCTCCGATGGAATTTAGTGAACAAGTAAACAAGCGGACAAGTGAACGAGTTTCTACTCGTGGCTTGCCTGCTTGTTGCTTGTTACCCCTTTTTATTCATCTTTCGTAATCTAATCCTGTTCATCCTATAATCCTGTGAATCCTGATTCAGACAATTTTAACTCCTCTAAATTACGGAACCATGACCAGGCGGAACCCAACCTCGTAGCTGTGTCTGGAAGGCGTGCCGGAATAGCGAATAGAAACCGTACAAACGTAAGCATCGGCGCGCCAACTGCCGCTACGAATCACGCGGTCAGAGCCAGAAGAAGCGCCGGTAGGATTGTTTATGCCACTTGGATACGTTGAACCATACCAGTCACTACACCATTCAAAAACATTACCGCTCATGTCATAAATCCCAAGTTCGTTAGGATTTTTTCTCCCAACTTCGTGTGCTGTACTACCACTATTGCTTGTATACCACGCTACATCGCCTATTGTATTGCTACCTGAATAATCATAATTATGCGTTTGTTGCCCGCCTTTGGCTGCATATTCCCATTCGGCTTCGGTGGGCAGACGGTAATTCTTGCCTGTTATGGCGTTTAAGCGCGGAAGGAAAATATTTACTATCTCTTCATAAGAAACATAATATACAGGATAATTGTTGCCAAGTCCATAAGTAGTATTTGGCGTAGAGCCAAGATAAGCAGTTGTTGCGGATAATGTAGTTCCTGCTGCCGTTTGCCCGGAATAACCCATTACATATTCCCAAGTTTTTTGCGTGATTTCATATTTTCCAATACTAAAAGTACTGATTGTTACCGTTGTGCCATTCAAATCTGTTATTCCTCCCTGCACTGTTACCATTTCCGGCTCCCACGGCAAAGTGATTGGCGAATCTGTAAAAATAATACTGTCAATAGATGATACAGCCTCTTGAAAAACTATGCTACCATTTTGATACACCTTATTTGTAGGTACTCCCAGACTGTTATCAAATGTAATACTATCAATAGACGATACAAACTCTTGAAAAACTTTGCTGCCATTTTTATACATTTGCAGCGTCCTGCTTTGTGCATTCGCGCCGATAACTACTATCAGCATCATTGCTGAAATAAATAATCTTTTCATCCTCTTTAATATTTAATGATTTTTTTAACTGATTTATCTTTTTCTGTTGTGATTTGTATAAAATAAACGCCTGCCGGACAGGATTGAAACGATACTATTGCCCCCTGTTTATAGGTCACGTTGCGCAATACTTCCTTACCTGTCAGGTCAAAAACTGTAATTTCGGAAATGGGCGTCTCGCTTTCCACGGTAAGCAAATCGGTTACAGGGTTTGGAAAAACCTGTA
>JAISDH010000478.1 GCA_031264975.1 Bacteroidales bacterium | reverse complement strand
TTTTCTCCGCGAGTGTTTTCCCAACGGAGAGCGCAGTAAAAATGTTTGCCTCGCTCATACCCGTCAAAAGAGAGACGAAATGGGGTACGTGTGTCGAAAGAACTGTTAGTAAGTTGACTCCAATCCGTAGGAGCTTCACCAAGAATAGCCCAACGGATTTCCACTCCGTGAACGCCCCTGGGTTTGGCTCGACCTTTACTGTCGGAATCCCTGAAATGGATAATCAATATCCCTGCCGACCCGGGTTCTATCGTTACCAAAGGAAACGATAAAGGTATCGGCGCAGGCTCAGGATGATGACCTTCAGGACGAAGGGGGAACCCCATAGCGTTTAAATCCTCATTGGTAACAAATCTGTTTTCTTTTAGAAATCCCATATATAGAGAGCGGTAACTTGGGCGCATTTTTCCTTCGGTTTCTTTCAAGCGTTGGGATTTTCGCGGGGTGCGGTTTGATTTATCTTTCCACGCCGTGAATGCCTCCCTAAATGCTGCTAACTCTTGCGCAAATTCCGTATCTAACCATACTGATATTCTTCCTTCTAAACCCATACGGGTGCGATTTACAGGGTCGCTTAGGTATGTCCATGTTTGTTCGAGTTGATCATATAAGTCTTCGTGATTCTTCGCTAACCAATCATTGTTTGCCATAATTTTTTATTTTAATCGATTCTATATTATATTTAAATACATTGTTAATACTACATACAATATAGTATCAAATACCGTGCCACTTTCTTTTATTTTTTCCCAAAAATTTTTTTTTCTGTCTTTATCATACCAAAAAGCGTCATCTAAAAGTAGAAAGAGGTAAGTATTAACCTCTGATTATTAAGCATTAATTATTATCGTCGCATCCTGTTATATTGTCCTTTCAAAAAAAAATCTTTTCCTCTTTATCATACCCATATTGTAAGCTAATGCAAAAAATATCATCATTTTTATGTTTCTAATAGCGTGTATATGAATATATTATAGAACCTTTTTCTTTTTTTCTTCGATGAAAAATATTTTATCTCTTTCTATATTTATATGGCATGGCGCTACAAAAAATTTTTTTCTGTTGCTTTCTTTAATAACGGAACTATAAACATAATATCCGGTCATATTGTCATACTGTCATTTTGACACAATATGACAATATTTCACCTAAAATTATTTCACGATATAATTGTTTTATTTATAGTCATATATAATTATTTTAACGTCAATAATAAGCAATATTTTGTCAGCGGAAAGCAAATTTCTGTCAACAAAAAATAAATTTCTGACAGCAGCAAGTAAATTTCTGTTAGCGTCAAGCAATATTTTGTCAGCGGAAAGCAAATTTCTGTCAACAGAAAATAAGTTTCTGACAGCAGCAAGTAAATTTCTGTTAGCGTCAAGCAAGTTTCTGACAACAGAAAATAAGTTTCTGTCAACAGCAAGTAATTTTCTGTTAGCGTCAAGCAAGTTTCTGTCAACAGAAAATAAGTTTCTGTCAACAGCAAGTAAGTTTCTGTTAGCGTCAAGCAAATTTCTGTTAGCAACAAACAAGTTTCTGTCAACAGCAAGTAAGTTTCTGTTAGCGTCAAACAAATTTCTGTTAGCAACAAACAAGTTTCTGACAACAGCAAGTAAGTTTCTGATAATAGAAAGTAGGTTTCTGTTAGCATTAATCAAGTTTCTAACAACAGAAAATAAGTTTCTGACAATAGAAAATAAGTTTCTGATAATAGAAAGTAGGTTTCTGTTAGCGTTAATCAAGTTTCTGCTAACAGAAAATAAGTTTCTGTTAGCAGCAATCAAGTTTCTGTTAGCAATAAACAGGTTTCTGTTAGCGGAAAATAGGTATCAATCGATAATCTCTTGACAGATGGTAAATATATTTTATATTAGGGGAAGGTTTTTTTATGATTTCTTGTAATAAAAAAAGAAATTTTTCTGTCTTTTCTTTTCATCCATGTCGATGGCACAATAAACTTTTTGCCCCGTTACAGGGTCTATGCCGGTATAGAAAATGGTGGAAGATAATGTCATTGGAGTGGGGGTAAAATCTTGAACCTGTTCAGGGTAATATTGTAAGCGCTTTATCTTTGTTGATAAAAATTGCATGTCTTTGGAAGTGCAGGCAGGGTGAGACGAAATGAAGTAAGGAATAAGTTGCTGGTTTAAATGATATTTTGTATTAATGGCGTCAAATTTTCTTTTAAACTCAAGGAAAACAGAAAAAGAAGGCTTCCGCATACATTTTACAACATGCTCTTCCGTATGTTCCGGCGCAACTTTCAACCTGCCTGAAACATAATCTCGAATAAGAACGTCGGTATATGTATTAAGTTCATAATCTTTGCTTTTCTGTTTGTCTTCCGATATTAAAAGGTCATAACGGATTCCACTGCCGATAGAAATTTTTTTAACGCCCCTCAGAGCAGACGCCTTTTTGTAAAGAGTAATTAAAGGTTTGTGGTCAAAATTTAAATTCATGCAAATTTTAGGAAAAATACAGGAAGGTTTCCGACACTGTAAGCAGGCGTCTTCTCTTTTTCCTTTCATCCGATACATATTCGCGGAAGGACCTCCCAAATCCGTGATATGTCCCTTGAAATAAGGCATTTTGGAAATAATATTGATTTCGTCCAAAATAGACTTTTCGGAACGGCTAACAATAAATTTGCCCTGATGAGCCGAAATAGTGCAAAAACTACATCCGCCAAAGCATCCCCTATGGATATTGACGGAGTTTTTTATCATCTCAAAGGCAGGAATATCACCACGTTTGCTGTATTTTGGATGAGGAAGGCGGGTGAAAGGTAATTTATATACAGCGTCCAATTCCTCTTGAGACATGATAGATTCCGGCGGGTTTACAATCAAATATTTTTCGTTTACCTGCTGCAAAAGAATGTGCGCATTTATTCTATTGGATTCATTTTCAATGGTGATAAAGTTATCGGAAAACTTCTTTCTGGATTCTAAACAGGATTTGTAGGAATGTAAAGACAGACATTTGTCCTGTATATTTTCTTTATTGTCTGTTAAATAGGCAATTTGGTTGAGATGATGAAAGTTTTCGGGAACCGGATTTTCTTTTTCTTTGAAGATATTTAAAATAGAGCGAATCGTCTTTTCAGCCATGCCGTAAACCAACAAGTCCGCTTTGGAATCATATAAAATGGGGGGTAAAAGTTTATTTTTCCAGTAATCATAATGTACAAATCGTCTCATGGAAGCCTCGATGCCCCCAAGAATAATCAGAGAATCGGGATAGATGTTGCGAATGATTTGCGCATAAACAGTTGTCGCATAGTCAGGACGAAAACCGGCGACATTTCCGGGAGTATAGGCGTCGGTGGAACGCAAACGTTTGGCAGCCGTATAATGGTTGACCATGGAATCCATACTGCCTGAGCTAATTCCAAAAAATAATTTGGGCTTCCCCAACTTTTTAAAGTCTCGAAAATCATCCCGCCAGTTAGGCTGCGCAAGAATGGCAACGCGAAATCCTTCGTTTTCAATGATTCTTCCCATAATGGAAATGCCAAAAGAAGGATGATCAACGTAAGCGTCCCCCGAAATTAAAATCACATCTACAGAATCCCACCCCCGAATATCAAGTTCTTTCTTTGTTAAAGGCAGAAATAAATTAGAATCAACCATGCAGATAACCTATATTTCAATTAATTTTTGGTATTTCAAACTGCACAAGTACCCAAGTTTGTAGAGGTTGAACAAAGACAGATTGGGGTAGACGCTATTGAAATTGGCGAGCATTATTTTTTTCAGGAAACGAAATGCAATAAAGAATATCAGCGTAGTATGCGTTTTTTCGAGGAAATTATAATAATGAAGTAAACGAATATTTTTGATTAATTCATCTCGATTGGGATATTGGTCAAGTAAAATTTTCAAATTTTTCACCCCTTGCCGTGTTTTTTCCAGATATACCTCATTGGGGTCTATTCCCGTGTGAAAGAGCGGATTGTCAATGTGTGTAATAACATGATTTCGTTTTTGAAGTTCAAGTCCGAATAAAGTATCTTCATGACCATAGTTTCGCAAGAGTTCATTAAACCGAATAGACATAAACAATTCTCTTGAAATGAGAAAATTAAATGTTGAAAACTTGGCGTTTGGAACTTTATTGCGTTGTTGCGCCGATTTTGTTTCACATTTTACGCCATAGCGCCACCTTAAATAAGCATTTTGCTTGGGTTTTTGTGGTTTATAGGCAGTTCCCCCGCAAACAACGACGTCCTGATATTGACAATAAGGAAGATATCTTTTAATAAAGAGGTCGTCAATCGGTTCAGAATCACAATCAAGAAAAAGGAAATGGTCGTATTTAGCCTGTCCGGCAAGGTAATTTCGAGCAATGGCGCGTCCTGCCTTTGTCGGCAATTCAAACAAAGTAGTATTGCTTAAACTGCTAAGTATTAAATTATCCCGTTTGCATGTACTGTCGGAATTATCATCGAGAAGGAGGATTTCAAAATCAATACCGGCAGCTTTGGCTTGTTTATGTAATTGGTTTACAAGATTAACAGCGTTATAGTTATATAGAGGAATGAGTATGGATAACATGTTTGACTATTCAAAAACTTTTCCGTCCTGAATCTGTAATACGCGGGACGGAATTTGATTAATAATTAAAAAATCGTGCGTAGCAACCAGCACGGCAGTACCTTTTTCGGCAATTTGTTTAAATAAAAAGAAGATATCATAAGAAGATTCCGGATCAAGATTACCGGTAGGTTCATCGGCTAAAATAATATCGGGATTATTAATCAAAGCTCTGGCAATACAAACGCGTTGTTGCTCTCCCCCAGACAATTGGTGCGGCATCTTATGACCTTTTGTTTTCAAATCTACCATTTCCAACACTTCGGTAATTCGTTCATTGCGTAACTGTTTATTTTTCCAGCCGGTTACTGTTGTAACAAATTTCAGGTTTTCGTATACGCTTCTGTCTTGCAGGAGTTGATAGTCTTGAAAAACAATGCCCAATTTACGTCTTAGGCGTTGAATGTTTTTGTTTTTTATTTTTCGCATATTATATCCAACCACTTCTATTTCTCCGGAAGCCGTTTCGATATCTCCATACATCAGCTTGAGCAGGTTACTTTTACCGGAGCCGGTTCTTCCTATTACATAGACAAATTCCCCTTTATTAATTGTAAAGGAAATATCAGAAAGCACAAGAATTTTCTGCTGAAAGATATCTACATTTTTCAAACGGATAACGGGAATTGGTGTTTCTTCCTGTTCTGTTTCTTGATTATTCTCTTCTATAATATTGTTTTCTAATGTTTTTTCTTCTGTTTGTATATTCGTGTCCATGATGGCGTGTACTAATAATTATTTGGCTGCAAAGATATACGTTTTTTTATCAATAATTGAAATGAACGTACATTTTTAGCAATTATTTTTTTCCGATTCTATCTTTTGGCTTGTTTCTATTTTTCTTTTGGAAGCGATTCTTTAATATGTCTTTCAGTATAAAATGATAATGGGTTGCTTTCGCGTTTATAATGAAAGAGAGACAAATAGATTGTCTCTCTTCTGTTTATATATATAAAATTTAAAATGAAATTTCTTTTTTATACTCACCTAACAGTCATCTTTTTTACAAGACGACGACCCTTAAAATCCAATGCGTACAAGTACAATCCGGGCGCTAAGTTATTTGTAGCTAATTTCAACGTATTTTCTCCGGCTTTAACTTCCAAAGACTGAGAAGACACTAACTGTCCTATCATGCTGTAAACAAGAAAAGTTGCCTGTCCGTCCGTCGGAACGCTGTAGGTAATCAACGTTTGGTTGTCCGCCGGATTTGGAATGTTCTGCGACATGGAAAATGTTACATTGTTTAGAGTAAGATTATTGTTATAAATTGTAGTATTATGAGATGTAGTGTCTTTAATATCCTCTTTGTCATAAAAATAATAAGTCTTTCCCGTAACATCCCATGATGTTCTGTCGCTACTGTTTTCTTCAGTCATAACAGAAATATTACTATCCCGTCGATAATCATATCTTTGTCTCATCCTTCTGTAAATAGACTGAGGAAAGCCTGAGTATGAAACATCTATTACCACTGTTGATTCGATTAATAGGTTATTTCCATTATATTGGTTTGTAAGTGTGATTGCATTTGTTAATGGAATAGGCAATGGGAATGATTGTAAGGTTATCGTTGGCGTAATATTAATATTCGTCAAGTTGTCTCCATTATAGACAAATTTATAGTCTAATAAGAGGTTGGCTTTCGTATCTTGCAATCCGAGCGAACTCAAATCAATGCCGAACATACTCAAAATAAGTTCTAACATGCTCAAATCAAGGTCATTCATCATCACTTTAGCAGAAACCGGTTTTCCATTTTGATATTTTGGATACATTTTCATTGTCGTCCACGATGATGATGTTGCATCATAAGTCATGAAGTCAATAGAATCGCAATCTATCATTGATGTTCCCAATACTTCATCAAGAAGAGAACCAGCTATAGAAGATGTGGAAAGTTCGTCAAAATCATTTACTCCCATATATATAGTATGAAGTAACAGCGAATCAAGTATCTCAATGGAATAAGAATAATCTATTTGCTTATTCGGCACATCATAAACCCATGTTTCCGAAGAAGATAATGTACCGTTTATAAATTGGTTAGAAGATACGATTCTATTATCCGCGTTATAGGTTATTGAGGTAGAATCTACGCTATTAGATAAGCGAGAATAAATAATTTTTTCAATTAATTGTTTGTTGCTGTTATAAGTATAAAAAGTTTCATTGTCCTGTATGGAATCATTATTTTGAAATACATAATGCGTTGAAGACATTGGTCTATTCTTTTCATCCTTGTGGATTTGTCCAAATAGGTTTACGCCTAATGCGAAAATAAAGGTAATGGATAAAACTAAATTTTTCATTTTTGATTGATTTTTAAATTATTATGAAATGATTAAAATATAGCTGCAAAGGTACAACTTTTTTTATATACGACGAATATATTTTCACGGTTAAATACAGTCTTTGTTATTTG
>JAISDH010000461.1 GCA_031264975.1 Bacteroidales bacterium | reverse complement strand
AATTCTTCCGGTTATTTTACCGTATTACTGAAAATAGAAGACGAATTTGGATGCAGGGACAGCATAGAACACGAAGTTTTGGTGTTGGAGAGTATCGAATTTCCAAATCTGTTTACCCCTGTTGGTTTGGACGGCAAGAAGTATGTCTTTAGACCGCTTGAAGAGAAAGGATATTTCAAAGAGTTTCAAATAGACATATACAATCGTTGGGGTAATCCCGTTTGGAAAAATACCTGTGCAGCCCCCAATTGTCCTGATTATGCAGATTCTTTTTGGTGGGACGGTTATAATAAACAGGGAAAACTGGTAGAAGACGGCGTTTATTACTGGGTGGTTCGTGCCGTTCCACTCTCCGGAACAAAACCTGTAATAAAAAATGGATCGGTAACGGTTATTCACAGAAAATAGGAATAAGTGGCAATTGAATTACAAAACTCGTAACGGTAAAAAATATTTCATATTTCTCAACGTTATTGAGTGTAAAGAGAAAAAAAGAAATAATTTCTTTATGTACAGATTAATAGAACAACAGATACGAAAGTTAATGAAGTCTTCTTCTTTAAAGAGACGACATTTTATTATAATGATAGCATGTATTTGCGTATTACAAACAAGCTATGGACAAGAATTTTTAACGGGGTTATACAAAAATGAAATAATCGAAAATGCTTATATGCAGCATCTGTTAAAAAACAGGCATAAAAGTACCGTACTAATTTATCATGAACCCATACTGATTCCATTCATTGATGATTTTTCAAATTATACGGGTTATCCTGATACCGCTTTATGGATTGGCAGACAAGCGTTCGTAAACCAAAGTTTTGCCGTTAATCCACCCACGATAGGCTGTGTTACTTTGGACGCTTTGAATGAAAAAGGACAGGTATACGAACATGCTTCTATTTATCCATTTGGCGCTGACACTTTATTGTCTAAACCCATTCGTTTAGATTCTATATTTTCTCCCATTCCCCGCTCCTTAGCTCCTGCTGATTCGGTGGCTTTTTATTTTTTCTACCAACCGGGCGGAGGAGATGGCAAACCCTGGGAAAAATTAGGCGATGCTCCTGAAAAGGGCGACTCCTTAATCCTGGAATTTGGCTATCAAAATGGCAATACCACACTGCTATATTACACAATGGAATGGATGTATTTAAATGACACGGTAAATATAGGAGATACTATTTATAGTTATTGCAATCCAACGCTATTTGTTATTTCCGAACAACCATATCTTCCCGGAGACAGTGTTGAATTGCCTTGCGATTCCGTAACCGCAATGGAAACAATTTGGGAACAAGTCTGGTCTTCGCCCGGCATGAGTTTAAAATCTTTTATGGAAGAGTTTGGCGTTTATTTTCGTCAAATAAAAATACCGATTACAGATACAAAATATTTTAATAGAGGTTTTCAGTTTCGGTTTCGGAATTATGCCTCCATAGAGTTTGAAAATAACAATCCCTATTACGGCAGCAATGTTGACTTTTGGAATATTGACTATGTTCGACTGGATAGGGCGCTTATGGTGCAAGATAGCGCCATTGATGATATTGCAATAGTGAATAATCCCGGTAGTATTTTGGAAAAGTATACCGCAATGCCCTGGAACCAATTCAAAGACAACCAAAGCAGTGAATTAAAAACAGGATTTAATTTGAAACTTACTAATTTATATAACCAAACAAAAAACACAATATATGCTTACGATGTATTAGACGACGGAGGGAATATTATTGGACAATATTCCGGAGGAACTCAAAATCTGGATCCTTTTTCTCTTGTGGGTTATCAGACATCTCCCGTACATGCAATGCCGTCTCTAACAAGTATTACATTTCCGAACAATACCAACGACAGTGTAGAAATATTGATACAACATGTATTTAAAGAAGGAGGAAGCGGAGACAAAAATCCTAAAAACGATACGGCAACCTATCTTCAAAAGTTTTACAATTATTTTGCCTACGACGACGGAACGCCCGAAGCAGGATATTTGGTTACTTCATCCGTTGCATCAAAACAAACGTCTATGGGTTTGGGATTTACGTTGAATAAACCTGATACGCTACGAGCAATTGATATATATGTAAATCATACAATGAATGATGTTTCCGCTTTTGATTTCACTCTTACCGTTTGGGCGGATAATAATGGCATGCCCGGAAGAGAATTGTATACATCGCTTGTTCAACAAGAATTTAGCAATCAATTGTACGGATTTCAGCGGTTTTATATAGATAATCCTTTTGTGGTTTCGGGAAAGATTTATATCGGTTATCAGACAACAGGCGGAAAATTTCTCAATGTAGGTTTTGACCAAAACAACGATAACAGTAAATATGTAGCTTACAGGACAAATGGGGTGTGGTCTTCATCGTTTATGTTCGGAACGCCCATGCTACGCCCTGTGCTTGGAAAAGAATTTGAACGAACATCCATTTCCCAAAAAGAAACAACAACGCTCGAAGTGAAAATATATCCGAATCCGGCAAAAGATAAATTATTTATTGAACTCTCCCCTGAATTACAACAGGAAAATATAATGACGTCTATTTATTCTGTTACCGGACAGAAAATTTACGAAAACCCGTACACTCCTGAAATATCACTTTCAAATTATGTACCCGGATTTTACATTCTGCGATTAACCGACGGAAAAGAACGGAGCAGTATACGCAAGTTTTTAATTTCAAAGTGACAAAAGAACGATTGGATGTATTGCTTGTTGCCAGAGGTTTTTTCCCTTCCCGTGAAAAAGCGACGGAAGCAATTAAAACAGGATTTGTTTATGCAGGCAATAAACCTGTTCTAAAATCTTCATTAAAAGTAGATACAAATATAGCGATAGAAATTAAATCAGGTTCGCAGCCTTACGTAAGCAAAGGGGGACTTAAACTGAAAAAGGGAATAGATGCGTTTTCGATAGATTTCGTCGATAAAATAATATTGGACGTCGGTTGTTCCACCGGAGGATTTAGCGACTGTGCTTTGCAGCACGGGGCATTGTTTGTATATGGCGTCGATGTTGGTTCCAATCAATTGGATAAATCATTATTTTGTTCCAAGTTAAAGTCAATCGAAAACCTGCATGTAAAGGATTTGCAGCTTGAACATCTTGACGGTAAAAAAATGGACGGAATCCTTGTTGATGTTTCCTTTATTTCTTCGACACAAACGTTTCCCTATATTCTTCCTTTCTTAAAGCCGGACGGATTTTTATTTACACTCATCAAACCTCAGTTTGAACTTGATAATGCTGCTCTTGACCGACATGGAATTGTTAGAAATACCAAACATCAGATTACTGCCATTCAGAGAGTATTGTCTACGGCAAAAGAAATGAAACTGCACCTGCAAAATATAGACTATGCTCCTCTCATGGCATACAAAAAAAACATAGAATATATTGCGCTATTTCGACTTATTGAGAACGGATTTTCGGAGAATCTATCTAAATTAGTCAACCAAGCAGTGGAAGAAAAGAGGAAAATGAAGCAAAATACCCCCCTACAGACGCTATTTGAGACATGATTTTCGTTTCATTCTCATTGGAATAAAACAGGTTACATTATTTTGAAAAAAAATATCATCATTTCTGCATTTATATGAAAAAAAGTTGTACCTTTGCACCATTCGGAACAACGGGAGTTTAGCTCAGCTGGTTTAGAGCATCTGCCTTACAAGCAGAGGGTCACTGGTTCGAATCCAGTAACTCCCACAAATGGCTTAATACTATATCATTAGTCCGTCATTTTAAGCATAATTATCTATAAGACGGAACAAATTCGGAACATTTTTTTTACTTCTCTCTAACATATACATTTCCTACGCCACAATACACAAATGGATATTATTTTCAAATATTTCCAATCACTCAACGATAAACAAATCCAACAGATAAAATATCTACAGGAGTTATATTCTTTTTGGAATATGCAAGTTAATGTTATATCCAGAAAAGACATAGAGAATTTATATCTTAATCATATTCTGCATTCATTAAGTATAGCAAAACTGATTTCCTTTAAAAACCAGACTTCTATTTTGGATGTTGGAAGCGGGGGCGGACTTCCGGGTATTCCTTTGGCAATATTGTTTCCCGATGTAAAATTCCATTTAATAGATTCCATTGGAAAGAAAATAAAGGTTGTACAAGCTATTACAAAGGAATTGGCTCTTACCAATGTAGAGTGTACGCAAATTCGTGTAGAACAACTGAACAATAAATATGATTTTATTCTTGGTCGTGCAGTTTCTACATTACCTGTTTTTTATAGTTGGGTAAGGAAAAGAGTTTCATCCAAATCAGCTCATTCTTTAGCCAATGGTATTTTGTATTTGAAAGGTGGAAATATTTGGGATGAAATAAAACAAATTCCGGGTCAAGCCATTGCTTTTCCGGTTAACACATGGTTTGAGGAAAGTTATTTTTTAGAGAAATACATTATTCATATTCCTGTTTAAACCGGAAATACAGGGAAAAAGTCTTCTGTATAATATTCGCTATAGCCTTTCATTATCAGTCCCATTTTAGCCGCAAGCGCGGTACTAATCTGCGCAGAACGGACTTTTCTCTTTATGTCGGAAATCCATTTCAAGTAATCTTTATCTATTTGCGATGAATGTACTTGTAAAATAATCGCAAAGTACTCGTAAAACAGTCGCAAGGTATTTGTAAAACAGTCGCAAGGGACATGTAAAGGAGTGTAACATTATCATATAAGAAAGAAAACGAGCGAATAGACAAGTAAACGAGCGAATAATGGAAGTATAAACCAACCTTCAATTGTTTTTGAAATAGAATTTTTCCTGATACGACAATTTTTTTCTCAATAAAACGTTTTCTATGCGCAAAAAAAATAATTATATTACAATCAAATACGGAAGGGTTTAGTGGATAGTGATTGCCTATTCAAAGAATAATGACAAAAACTAAAATATAAAAAAGTTGACAATAATCTATGGGAGTAATCATACGGCAAAGTATAAAAGGCACAATAGTTAATTATGTAGGGACATTTATTGGATTTCTTACAACTTTTTTTATTTCTACCAAATTCCTAACTGCGGAAGAAATAGGTTTGACAAGAATCCTTTTGGAAGCGGCATTGCTAATTTCCGGCATTGCTTTGTTGGGGACGCCTTCTTCCGGCATTAAATTTTTTCCTTATTTCAAGAGTAATGATAAAAAACACAATGGGTTCTTTTTCTATCTTATTGCAATTGCATTTTTGGGGATTATTCTTGTTTTTATCATTGCTTTGTTTTTGCGAGCTGAAATTATAGCATTCTTTTCCAAGGAGGCTGTTCTTTTTGTCGATTATTTTTATCTTGTTTTTCCTTTAGCGTTTTTTTCGGCGTATTTAATCATTTTTGAGACCTATTCTTCTGTTTTAATGCGTATCGTAGTGCCTCGATTTGTTAGGGAGATTTTGATACGCGTACTAACAGTTGTTATATTTCTCCTGTATGCGTTCAAGTTTATAACGCTTCATTGGATGATTTACCTGTATGTAATATCTTACGGTATAGCAACATTAGTAGATTTGATTTATATCGCCAAAATAGGTTCTATTTCATTACAACATGACGTTTCGTATGTAAGAAAGTCTTTACGGAAATACATATTTCGTTTTACGGGATATATGGTAATTGCAACAATTGGGTCGGGGATTGTTTCCAGAATTGACATATTTATGATAAGCGCTTATTCAGGACTTTCTTTTACCGGAATATATTCCATTGCTTTTTTTATGGCGAATATTATAGAAATACCTTCCCGTTCTTTAAACAGTATTTCAATGCCTTTGATGTCTTCTCATATCAAAGAAAAAAAGATGTTGCTTGCTCATAATTTGCTCAAAAAACTATCTTTGAATCAATTCCTGATAGGTTCTTTTATCTTTATACTGTTATGGGTAAATATAGACAATGTTTTTGCGGTTTTGCCCAACGGTCATATATATGCTCAAGGAATATGGGTTGTGTTTTTTCTCGGATTAACGCGTTTAACTGAACTCATTGGAGTTTTTTCTTTTTCGGTTTTATCTATCTCCAAACATTATTATTACACTTTGTTTTTTATTTTCTTCTTATCCGGAATTACCATTTTAGGCAATAAACTTTTAATTCCGATATGGGGAATTACGGGGGCGTCCATTGCAACTTTTTTATCTATTTTTCTTTATTATACATTTGTCATTGCTCTTGTTCAGTGGAAATTAAAAATGAATCCTTTCTCAATAGGGCTATTAAAGATATTGACCTTAACGGGAAGCATTCTTTTGTTGAATATTTTTATTCCTGCCCTTGGAAATCCATACATTGATGCTGTCGTAAGAAGTTTTTTGCTGGAAGGAATATTTATTCTTATAATGTATTTCTGGAATATATCACTCGACGTAAACAGTCTTATTCGTTCTTTTATCGCAAAAGGGTTGTCTTTCTTTGATAAGCATTCTCGTCATTAGGAATTGGCAACAAGCAGAATAGGCAACAGGCTGCAAGCAACAAGCAACAGGCAGGTAAGCCGCGAAGAAAAAGGGCGAAGAGACGAAAGAGCAAAAGGGCGAAGGGAAGAAAGAGCGAAAGGGCGAAGGGAAGATGGCAACAGGCAGGCAAGCCATGAGGGAAAAGGGACGAAAGGCAACAAGCAACAAGCGGGAAAGCTACGAGTAGGGATTTTTTTATTCCCGTTAGGGAATATCTCTCGGTAGAAAATAAAAAGATATGCAATATCTGCATTCCGTAGGAATGCAACCTATTCGTTATATGTCCATATTGTTTAATAATCGTGATAATGTATTTGTATAATTGTTATTGCCGAGGTTTGTTTATTAGCGACATTTGGTATTGAACAGAAAAAACCGTGTCAATATGTATTTGGGTGAATGTATTTACCATGAACAATTTGTTTTTAATGGGTTTATGACATTTTTTGGGTGCATTCCTACGGAATGCAAAAAATAATATTTCCGTTTCGTTTTCTACCGAGAGATATTCCCGTAGAGAATTAATTTTTCTTCGCTCGACATACCTCCAGACTATGTCAGGTAAAAAACAAGGCTTCCGCCTTGCACAAGCGGAGACGCTTGCTTTTAGCTTGACGTAGCGAGGACGCTACGTCTAAGCTAAAAGCGCTATGTTTACCTTCTAATAAAATAACAAACTTACAAAGCAGGAGCATGTTTCCCTTTTCCATTTGGATGTCTGGAACAACTTCCCGCTGTTAAACTTGAAATGGAAGAATATTTCGCTCCGCAATATTTACAAATATATTGGCTTTTTTCGTTACCCTCATAAGGAGCATGTTTCCCTTTACCATTTGGATGTCTGGAACAAGTTCCCGCTGTTAAACTTGAAATAGAAGAATACTTCACTCCGCAATATTCACAATAGTATTGACTTTTTTCGCTACCCTCATAAAGAGTGTGTTTCCCTTTACCATTTGGATGCCGAGGACAATTTCCAGCTGTTAAACTTGAAATAGAAGAATATTTCGCTCCGCAATACTTACAATAATAATTTGTCAGAACATCTGTTCCGTTAATGGAACGAGCGCAATCACTTGAAACGTCGATAATTATACATGTATCGCTTCCCGTTGTACCAGAGACAACTATTGGAGACATAGCTTTGTTTCCGACACAAAAACATAACGCTGCTACGAAAAATACAAATAACTTTTTCATCTGTTTTTTATTTTGATATTTTAAAATGTGTTTCTAACCTAATGATGAAATCAGTACAGGATGCGCTTCAAAAGTAGTGTTCCTTCCTTTTTCCGAATTAAAAATAATATAACGGCGGTTATCAGTATCAATTATAAAATCACACACCTAAATCATTATCCATATTATTCCTATTACCCCTATTATCCACGTTGCACAGACTGTTATTGACAGGGAGATATTGCAAAATCGGTCTAATGTGTACAACCACGTATATTCAAAAATACCAATATTACTGTTTCTGTACAACATTCTTCGTGAAAGTATTTCTCCAATATTTCTATAGGCATAAACGGCAATAACTGCGCTTATGATTGAGGCAATAATAAAAACAATCCAAAATGCTATTATCGCTTTGTTGTAAAATTCCTGGTATTGGATGTTTTCTTCTTGGAATCCTTCGGTTTTGGGAAGCGCAACCGTAAAAATTATTCCCATACCAACCAAAAACAGATATTTCCCGAATTGAAAAACACCGTTTTTAGTTGGAAAGGAAAGTATTCCTGCAAATAACGCCATGTACGCAGATAGTTTTAAAGCAAATACGCCATTTGCCGAAAATCCAAGTAACAATAGGATGCTTGCGATTAACGTAAACACCCACATTGTGATTTCAAAATTGGCTATCAACCAACATCTAAAAGTTGTTCCCAATTATTCTTGCCTGATTAAAATAGACAATACTTCTTGAAAACATTCAAATAGTCCATTATAATCGTATCGGTCAAAATACTTCCAAACTTTGGTATTGTCGTTTTTATATTTTTGTGGTAGAGTAGCCTTTATCTTTTCATACACTATTGCAGGCAGTTCAGGCAATTTTTCATCCACTGTTTTTTGTGATTCAACTTCGGTATCGACCTGACAAAACAATTTGTTTGTACCAAATTCTAAAGCGACGTATACTCTTAATTGGATATTCTCCATGGGAATAATTATCGTTGCAATATTAATCTCCCATTGGTTTCCTATTGTTTCAAGACATTGATAGTTACTGTATTTTTTTAAAAGATAATTCTTAAAACAAGCAGAAATATCTTTTTCAGTATCTTTCAATAATAAATCAATTTGATTATTTACCTTGTTGATTTCCTCTTTTTTTACCAATAATTTGGCAATGTTCTCTTGCGGGGTTCCATTCAACCCCAATTCATTTTTAATAAATTCTTTTAATTCCATATTAACTTTATTATTTATTGTTCTTAAACTAAACATTCCTTCTAAATGGTCAATGTATTGCTCTATCGCACTTCGCAGAAATACATCTTTGAGTTTTACGTCAGGCAACACTTTTTCCTTGAGCCAGTACAAAATATCGTCCTTAAAGGATAAGTTCAAATATCTTTCCTTAAATTCGTCTTTGTATTTTCCCCAGCTTTGTTCGTTAGGTTCTTCGCGTCGGGGCGACAAATAAACAACGAAAATCTGTTCGTTGCTGAAACCTTTTTCTTTGGTTTTATCAATATAACGCTCTAATTGACGCTCCTGGTCGCTGGCATAATGTATTTTGTTTTCAATGATTATTGCGTAGGTTTTATCTCTTACCCATAAGTCTATACGTTCTGTTTCCTGCGTGATTTCAGGCGTTTCAATACGGATACTGTGGAATGTGCCTGTTTTCTTTTCGGTCAAATATTCAATAAAACCTTCCAAAATTTCAAACCGCTTGTGCGACGTTTTTTGTTGCAGCAACTTTGCCAAAATACGGCTGTGCGCATTTTCGTTTGCGCGCAATTCGTCGATTAGATTGATATGATACGGGAGTTTTACCGCTGCTTTTTTATACCTTTCCATAAACGCCGAAATAAAAGCAAAAAATTTCCTTGCACTCTCGGATTCCTGAGCAAAAAGTTTCCTTGCATTTTCGAATTCCTGAGCATTCGCCTGCGTAATAACGCTGTCTATAAATTTCAATACCTCTTTTACCTGTTTTTCTTCCATATTGTTTTACTTGAAAATTAAATAAATAATGACTAAAAAAAACTCAAATCCGGCAAACGGTTAATACCTCTTCCCGAACATTTATTACACTGTTCTTTTCCTGTATCATAACAATCAGGAACAAATATCCTGTTTTCTGCCAACATTTGCTTTATATTCGCTAACGCTTCCATTTCTATTTTATTTTTTATTTTCTGTTTTAAAAAATTTTCATTGCAATATAAGCGCACGCTTCGGCGTCTGCTAATGCGT
>JAISDH010000451.1 GCA_031264975.1 Bacteroidales bacterium | reverse complement strand
CGGTTTATCTATTTCCAAGGATTTGGGTTATACTTTTCATATTTTTTTTGCTGACAACCTGTTTGTTTTAAAGGAAACGCATTGGTTTGAAATGCACACAACAAGCAATAAAACACCTTGTCCCCAAGTAAAAGAATCTATTCTTCAAGCAGAATGGATTCCGTTAATAAACATCAATAGCATACTTGAAAAAACATATCCGTCTCTGGTCGATTTAATCAAAAAGTGGCACAGGGAAAATGGAAAAACAAACGTGTAGAGACAATGAGTTATGAATAGTACACGGAAAAAGAAATAAAAAATGACATATCTCCAGAAATAAATTGTGATTTTACAGCGTTTGATTCATCGTGTGCTGGGACACGTTAAAGACTCTTATGTGTACATTTGGCTATGGAAAGTCAACACCTTCGGGTGCAGATGATGGGTGCGCGGGTTTATTCGCCTGCTCAAAATGAATAGTATAAAAGCGGCTATGTGCCGCTTTTATTTATTTCGTCTCATTGTTTTTTTTACATTTTGTTATCCGGTATATACTATATTCATGAAATTTGTGTTATATGTAAAGTAAAAAAATAGAATCATGAGAACAAGTGCAATAGCAGTAGCTAATTATTTTATTGACTTGGCAAAGAAGGAGAATGTAAATATTTATCAATTCGGGCTGATAAAACGGGTTTATGTTACTCATGGATTTTGCCTTGCCGTGTTTGATCGTTCTGCATTAGACCCGAATTATGATGTTGTGGAAGCGTGGAAAAATGGGCCTGTCATTCCTTCTGTTTACCATTCCTTCAAGCACAACAGGAACAATCCAATCATCGAAAAGTCAGTTATAGCTGAAATAGGCAATAAGACTTTTGATTTCATAACACCGGAATTGAACGATACGGATGTACAAGAAGTTGCAGGCGCCGTATGGAAGAGATATTTAAACATGAATGACTTTGAACTCATTAAACTTTTACACAGGAAGGGTACGCCTTGGGGGCTTTGTTACCAGGAAGGGAAAAATGAAATAATTCCCGACTTATATACCAAAACCTATTACAAAAAATTGCTAAATCATGAGCGAATAAGACAAGGATATTAAAGTAATACGGCAATCTTTTCTAAAGGAATCCATCACAATTTCACCGGAAGATATTGAGATGGAAGCTCGCCTTGTAGAGATTGACATTAGAAAGGAGCATTTAGAAAGCAGTATACAAGACAGGATTGAACGAAAATATTATGCAATGAAAGTTTATTTGCTTCTTATTGTGTTTCTGTGTGTAGTTTTTGGAATTGTGATTGCTAATGGAATTGATTGTTTTTCATTTCATTTGTCGGATAATGTTCTTATGGTAATTCTTACTACTTCGTCGGCAAATGTAATAGGTATATTTGCTATTGTAATGAGGTACCTTTTTAAGGAAAGGTAGTACATGTGAAAAATGAATTGAGATTTTATATCTAATAAATAACTTGATTGTTGCAGCTTCGGATTGTAGTTCCGATAGATATGCAGGTCAAGTTATTTTCTTTTGCCCTTTCCCTTATTCCTTTCGTCCTTTCCCTCTTTCGCCCTTGTTCCTTACGTTTTGCGCTTTGTAAGGGAAAAAATTGTATTTTTGCAAAATAAATTTCTAAAACAGTTATAACAGTATGAAACTTCAATCACCTCAAAGGGAAATATACGGCAAAGAACGTATGACGGCATTGCAAGCGCAACGTTTCGCGCAGGAAATTGCTTTCGCTCCTGTTGTTTTTCAGGTTGCTCGTTTGATGATAAAATTCGGAATATTCGGTTTATTGGACGGGCAAAAGAAAGGATTAACAATGAATGAAATTATAGAACAAACAAACTTATCTCCTTATGCTGTACAGGTTTTGTTGGAATCATCATTGACGGCAGGCACTGTTTTATTGCAGGAAAACCGATTTGTTTTATCCAAAGCGGGCTGGTTCTTAATTCACGACGAAATGGTGGAGGTAAATATGAATTTCAACCATGATGTTAATTATTTAGGCATGTTTAACTTGGAAGAATCTCTTTTGAATGGGAAACCGGAAGGGTTGAAAGTCTTTGGAAGTTGGTCTACTGTCTACGAGGCTTTATCTCAATTGCCGGAAGAGGTACAGAAAAGCTGGTTTGGCTTTGACCATTATTATTCCGATAATTCTTTTGAACAGGCGTTAAAGATTGTCTTTTCCAATTGTCCGAAAACATTATTGGACGTAGGCGGAAACACGGGAAGGTGGGCAAGCCAATGCGTGCAATATTCGGACACGGTTCACGTAACCATTATGGATTTACCTCAACAGTTGGAAATGATGAGACGGCAAACCAAAGATATAAAAGGAGCTGACCGCATTCATGGTTATCCGGCGAACGTGTTAGATGAAAACGTTGCATTTCCGGAAGGGTTTGAGATTATATGGATGAGTCAGTTTTTGGATTGTTTTTCCGAAGGAGAGATTATCAGTATATTGACGCGTGCCGCTGCTTCGATGAATGGCGAAAGTAAATTGTATATCATGGAAACGTTTTGGGACAGGCAGCGTTTTGAAACGGCGTCTTATTGTTTGGCGCAGATTAGTTTGTATTTTACGGCAATAGCAAATGGCAATAGCAAAATGTATCATTCGGAGGACATGAAACGATGCGTACATGAAGCGGGATTGGATATTGAAACCATTCATGACGGTTTAGGATTGGGACACAGTATTATGGTATGCAAAAAGGTTATAAAATAAAACAGGGTGAACGTTCAGGAAAATAATACATATCAACCCAATGGCATTTCAGTGGAAGATTCTGTTTTACAATATATACCGCAGCGTCCGCCTTTTGTAATGGTTGATAATTTGGTTTTTTGTAATGGCGAACAAACGCAAACATCGTTTACCATTAAAGGAGATAACCTGTTCCTTGTAAACAATCAGTTTATGGAAATGGGAATTTTGGAGAATATCGCCCAGACATGCGCCACTCGTTTAGGCTATTTGAACAGACGTCAGCCGATAAAGATAGGCATGATAGGTTCGGTGGATAATTTTGAAATACAATATTTACCTCGTGTTGGAGAAAAAATAAATACAACCATAACCATTATGGCAGAGGTCTTGAATATTGTTTTGTTATCGGCAATTGTCCTTTGTGAAGAAAATCCGGTTGCATCCTGTAATATGAAAGTGGTTTTGACAGACGTAGTAAGTAAGTGAATGGCAAATCAAATCACATAAATCACAATTCAGAGAAAAGGGGCGAAAGGACGAA
>JAISDH010000369.1 GCA_031264975.1 Bacteroidales bacterium | reverse complement strand
TCGGGCGAAGCCTTTTGTATGGCATCCGCAAGCAGACTCATTCCCATTGCCCGTAAATATTCGTCGAATGAAAACGGGTACAGGAATAGCGAACGGATTCTGCCTACCCCGAAAGAGGGTAATTCTTCCAATGCAAATTCCAACAATGAACCTGCTGCAATAATATGTTGCTCGGGATAGTCTTCGTAAAAGAAACGCAATGAAGAAATGGCAGGAATGCAGGATTGAATTTCATCCAAAAACAATAAAGTCTTCCCCGGAACAACAGGTATATCGTATATAAGCGATAATTCATCGCATATCTGTTTAGGGTTGGAACTTCTTTCAAATACAGCCTTAGCACTCTCACTACCCTTTGCCTCAAAGTTGATTTCCAAAAAAGAATCAAACTGTTTCCCCAATTCTTTTACTGTCGAGGATTTTCCGACCTGACGCGCCCCGCGCAGTAACAAAGGTTTATGTTTGGCAGCCTTTTTCCAAGCTATCAATTCTTGGTCGATAGCCCGACTTAAATACTTTGTACTCATAGATAATCTGAATTACGATTACTGTTTCATAACGCAAAGATAATTTATTTTTCAAAATAGCGAGGCTATATTCTGACTTATTTTCATTTTTAATACCCAATATAATTCCGAAAATTACATTTTGCAGGCTCATGGTTTTTACCAGTGGTCACCGCTACCCTGCCATCGGCGAGCAATGGTACATCTTCCGTTGTTTACAAATGTGCCGGCATTCATACTTAAAAATGATCGGGAATCCCTATTTTATCAATTTTCTTGGCTTTATTTTGGGCTTGGATATTTGTTTGTGTAGTTGTCGTAGCTGGTTTTGAATATCGTCTATCTTAGCAACAGTAATTTTTAAAGCTTCTTCCTTTGCAAGTATTTCCGATTGCTCTTTTAAAGAAGTAGCCGCTTTAAGCATAAGTCCAGCCCCAGTTAGTAGCCAATCGCCGGATAGCTGTGGGTACAGTAATAATATTCCAACAATTTTATCTACACCTATTTCTGCTTTTTTATTTCGAATTGTAGAGAAATAACCACGAGAAACATTTATTCTTTCGGTAATGTTTATTAAGGTATCTCCAACGGTTCGCAAGAACTCTTCCAGTCGGTTTAAAATATCATTGGTTGTATTGTGTTTTTTTTGTGCAGGCATATTCTTCGAATATTTTTACTTCCGCACAAAGTTACCACAAAATTTCAAAATGCAATCAAGACACAACCCGAAAGGCTGTTTATTTCAATCCACACCGATTGTAAATTGCTTTTTTTTGGAGCAAAAAGATTTGAATATTTCGAAAATATCGTTATCTTTGTACCAAAATAGTACACAAAGATATGTTAGTTATTAGCAGTAGAGAGTTTAGAGATAACCAGGCAAAATATTTTAACCACATTGACAATGGTGAGCAAATTATTGTGCAACGGGGAAAAAACAGAGCCTATTCCCTTGCATCGGTTACAGAAGACGATATGTATTTTACTCCCGAAATGCTCGCCAGGATAGATAGGGCCATAGCACAAGCCGAGCGTGGAGAGGGGGTCGCTTGCAAAACGCATGAAGAATCGCTTAAATTCCTCGAATCGCTATGATTTATGAAGTGAAATACATGCCGGAAGCGATAAATGATATTACACACCTGAAAAGAACGAATATCCAATCTTATAATAAAGTAATAAGGCTCATCAGGGAATTGCACGAACACCCACGCACAGGGACCGGGAAGCCCGAATTAATGAAGCACGACTACGCCGGTTGCTGGTCTCGCCGGATAACGAAAAAAGACCGCCTCGTATATCGAATAGATGAGGACAGGATAATTGTACTTGTATTAACTGCGAAAGGGCACTATAACGATACATGAGAAAATAATTACAATACCTTGATGCCCATTTCCGCCGATGCATTCAAAGCCACTGAATTTTTTGAAATTATCACATAGAATACATTTCGTTATACCAATCGGAAGTTGCTGACCTTGTATTTTTTGACATTAGATAATCTTGAAGACTGTTTATTATTTCTTTTGGAAGCGAAATAAGCCATGCTTTGGTCATTTTGTCAATGTTATGATGGATTTTACCAAAAGTTTTATATTGGGCGGTACGGAACGCCAGTTCTTTTTCAGCAATGTTTCGGTCACTTTTTAGCCATTCTATCATGCATTGTTCTGTTCGTTCGTTATTATGCTGTTTAAAACAATTTAGAAGTTCGTACTTAAGATTTTCCTTAAAAATAGTTATTCGTTCCTGCCGGCGACTTATATTGTGTGCAAATTTCATCCCTATGGTCTCGTCTTCAAAGAAAAATAATGGCAAGTATTTCCACCTTGTATTTGGATTTGATTTAACCCACTCCACTCTAAATTTCAAGTCTGTTTGTTCGTTTATGGAGTCAAAGGCATCTATAAGTTTTTGCTTTATATCTCGTGGGTTCTTAAATTCCGAACCGTCTTTCTTTTGAAGTGGTATTCGGGCAATTTTACATAGGTGATTAAAATTTAATGACCGGTCAATTTCATCAATTTTTGTTGATGTCTTTGATTTTTCTTGCAAGATTTCTTTGAAGTTTTTTAAATATAAATACAGGTCATCAAGTCCGGCACGACGTAATGTAATTAATGCCTCTTTGCTAAATTTCAGAAAATAAAGTGAAAGATTGGTGATGAAATTTTCGTTAATGTCATAGGTATAGAATATTTTAGGGGATCCTTTCCCTTTGACAGTGGTTGTAATCAATTCCGGCAACAAAATATATGCTTTTGAAATATTTGTATATTTTGTCGTGTTATTTTCAAAAATAACTTCTTTAGCAGTACGGGAGAACCTTAGCGCAGTTGTGTGTAAAATATACAATGCGTTTTCAAGATAGGAGTCGAAAATTTTTGATGCCGGATTTCTTTTTTCCTGCTCGTACAAAAACTTTTTTTCTTCTGCTGTCAGTTTTTGCAGTTGCAAAGGATTTGGATGCCTCTTTCGCAAGTAGCCTTCATTGTAATTCAATGCTGCTGCAAACCGCCTCGGATCTAATGTCCCAAACCCAAACAAGTCTGTCTGCCTGGAAAAACAAAAATAATAAATTAAACTTTTTATCAATGCCTTGTCCTCATTGCTTATAATATCTATATTTATAAAAAGGTCGATATTATGTGCAATATTTTTGTCTATTCGGATTAGAGGGTGCTCCATAACAGTTATGTTATTGCTTGATACCTGACATTTTTATTCGATTAAGATAATTTATTATATCTTCATGCGTCGTCCATCTATATCGTTGCCGGCCGGAATCGCAATATGAACATAAAAGGTTATCATTAGCGATTTTTCTCACTTGAGAATAAGTAAGTCCGTAACGACGTTGTAATTTTTTGTCATTTTTAAATTGAATTAACGGAATACGTTCCTGCTGCGCTGTGGGATTTGCCCTCTGGCTGCCGTCCACCAAATGCAATAACTTATCTATTTTTTCAGTTGTTTCTTGCCATACGGTTTGTGGTAAAACAACCATCGGAACCATCATTACGGGAGCGCTATTTACCTGTTCTTTGTTCATACGATTCTACCTTAAGGCTATCTTTTAAAACATTCAGCGTGCTATCAACCTTGGCGAGAAATTCCGACAAAGAATCCATGGCTGTTTCCACTTCTCGCGGATAATACTGCTCATTATTAGCTTCTTCATCCTTTTTATTGCTCACAAAAAGAGAAAAAAGAAAAATGATGCACAAAAGTCCAAAAACAAAAAGTGTTTTTATTTTTTTTGCCTTAGTTGTTTTATGCTTTGCTGACATGCTGTAATTATATTTTGTTTTGTTTCTATAACTAATATTTCCGCCAATTCTTTAATAAGGTCACAGACTTTAGTGAGTTGCTCTAATAAAACATTTTGTTGCCTCGCCTGTTCCGTTTGTTGTTCCTTTAAAGAAGAAATTTCTTGTTGCAAATTGATTTTTTCCTTTTCGTCCATGATTTTTAATATTATGATAGTTTTATTTTTGGTGTTACTGTATTCTTTTGTTGTTTGCCCAAAGACATGAGATAGTCGTTTATGTCTTTGTGCGGTTGGTAGCAGACAGAAGCGTCGATAGCTAGATGTTCAGGAATCATAAAATCTCGAAGTTCTTTTGTGACTCTTCGCCCGGCATTATCGTTGTCTAAATAAATTGTAACCCTATGTTGATTTTCGCTTTTTAAAAAATCTTTGGCCTTGTTAACATTAGTCACAGAGTTAAGAATAATGACATTCTCGCCCGGCCTGGTTTTTAACCAGTATTTACTGTTATTTGTCATGTTATGTTTGTCGATGGTAAGATGTGACAAATAATCCATGAAGCCTTCATAAATATGACAGGCATAAGCGTCTTTGTGGCAAATGGTAGTAATGTCTTTCGATGTCGCTCCTTTAAAGTACTTATTTCTGATTTCATACCCTCCTCTATCGTTTTTAAATCCGATACCGAAGTATCGTTTCTCCCCAACCATATAGTAGAGTTCTTTGCAGTGTTTTTGGGCAATGTCTATATCGATGCAGCGCTCTTTCAAATAAGCAATGAGAGCCGGATTATTAAGTGGTTTTTCTTTTAAAATAACTATGCCCGGTTCTTTTTCTATTTTTGTGACTGGGTATTGTTGATAGACCTGTTCTGGCATCATACTATTTTGCCCGCCGAGATGGCTAATGGCTTCTTTAAAGTCAATATTATGCATTTTCATCACGAGGTCGATGATACTTGTTCCTTCTCCGGTGGCAAAATCATGCCAGGTATTTTTTTGCATATCTACAGCAAAAGAGGGATGATTATCGGTTCTGTATGGGGCATGATAAAGTAATGTCCGGCCAGTCCTTTTAACCGGCTCTATTCCCAACTTTGAGAGATATTGAGAGATGAAAATTTGTTTAATTGCCTTTAAATCTTGTTGTTCCATAGTGATGATTTTTTATTCATATCCATTGAGGTCATGCCCTTCGCATTGGTCAATAACCATATTATACGACAAAAGAGGTTTGCCGCTATGGCGATATTTCTTGCGTTTAATCCCATGGGAACCTAAATCTCTCCACCGAATAGGATAAAATGATGTATATACGGAATTATAACCACAGACACATTGTTCATGCACTTGTATGGTTTTGTTAGTGATTGGTCTCATAAATTTATTTCTCCAACAATTGTTCTATATTATCGAATCTTAACAATTCTTTGATGCAGTTTAGTGCATCTATTTTTGTAAGGCTATTGTTATTATGGTTTGTTTTGAGATTATACATCACTGCATGCTCGGATAAATTCATACTTAATGCGAGTTTCAGACGAAACTCCGGCGTCAACTTTAACTTCCTTACTACTTCGGCCCGTAATCTTGCCATAGCTAATTGATTTATTTTAATTTTGTGATTGCAGTAGTGACGAACTCGCTGGAGTAGGCACTTACAAAACCATTTTGCTTGTTTTCCAACGCTTTTTCGTACAGTGCCTGTAAAATATCATTGCTTCTTGTTGTCCCGGATAATATCTGTGAGACGGACGCAGGATTTATACCCAGTTGTTTTGCTATCGCTTTTTTGTCGTTTTTTTGCAAATTATCTGCAATTAGCTGAAGTAGCCGAGCAATGTCGGAATTTTCAGGAACAGGTTTGCGATGGCTTCTTTTCTTTATCTGATACCCCCCTGTCTTCCGCAATGCCGGCAACACCTCCGACGTGACCCACTTCCGAAAGACACGAGCTTCCGGTTTATTGCTGCGGAAGATGAGATTGTAAAGACCTGATTCATTAACAAACCACGCAATATCGTTCCCAGTTGTTTGATTTCCACGCCCTAAACTTTTCTTAGCCAGTTCATCTTCGTCAAGTATTTGAACCGCTATACTTGGATTTGTATGGTTCAAAATATCGCACACATCCTTAGCGACAAACCAGGGCTCACCATTGACAGTTTCAACCCTGATAATTTGATTGCTTGGGGTGAAAGTAAACAGGCGTCCATCTAAGTTGTTATTTGAATTTTCTTCAATTTTCACAACCTCGTCGATCTTAGTGTCAGGACGCGGCTCAGGTTCGTCGGGTATTATCTCAATATGGCTGTACTTTTCTTTGTAAAGTTTCCGCACGCGGTCAGCTTTTTTGCCGCTTATGCCGTTATACAATGCACCACAAACCGTGGCGGACGAGCAATCTGCCAATTTTGCCAATTCTTTTTTCCAGCCGTGTTTTAGTATTACTGACCGTGGTTTTTCCTTACCGTGTATTATCTCGAATTTAGTATCTGCGCATATATCTTCAAATGACGGGATGTCCGTACATATTTCTAATGACTGTTTGTTGTTCGAACGCATATCTAATAATTGTTTGGTCTCTTTTACACCTAATAACTCTTGAATACAGTACAAAGCATCGGTTTTTGTAAGGCTGTTATTGTCGTGGTTTTTATTGAGATTATACCAGACAGTGCCTTCGGATACATTCAGTGTTAGCGCAAGTTTTTTGCGGCACTTTGGTGTTCTTTTCAATTTATTTATTACAGTCGGTCGTAATCTTGCCATAATCACAATATTTTTTTTATCTTTACAAGTTGCTTATAATAGTTTTTTGTGACAAAATTTTGTATTACGATGCAAAGATATAACTATATTACGATTTATGCAAAAAGATAATGAAAATAATACGAAAATAATTGATAGATTATTATATATATTTGACAAACAAGGTGGTAATTTTAGCCAATTAGCGACAAATATCGGCTTAAGCAACAGCTATTTTAGCAAAATGGCTAAAAACAGGGGATCTTTAGGGGAAGATGTAATATATAAAATATTACTATATTACGAAAAAATCAATCCCGAATGGTTACTCACAGGAAATGGCCAAATGTTAAAATACACCCAACCTGTAAAAGAAGAAAAGGAAGATGAGCCAATACCGGCCAAACAAATATTTGAATTATTAAAACAACAATTGGAGGAAAAGGATAAACAGATAGCAGCATTGACGGAGGTACTGAAAGAGAAAGGGGCAAAAAACGATATTACTGCCCCTGCGGTAAAACAACGCCGTGTTGCGAGGTAGGTAATAGTAGAATTGTGGACATTTTGCCCGAAAAATGTCGG
Source organism: Bacteroidales bacterium (assembly GCA_031264975.1). Taxonomy (GTDB): domain Bacteria; phylum Bacteroidota; class Bacteroidia; order Bacteroidales; family WCHB1-69; genus JAIROC01. The sequence continues at coordinate 26,831 of JAISDH010000369.1, read as the reverse complement.
TATTTTGAATTTTTAGGAATGGTGGCGAAGTCAAAGAAATACTTATAATACTTAATCCAAACATTAGAACCATGAAATGTATTCATCACATAATTGAAGACGCTGTTGCAACCTGCGGTATTTGTGGCGCAGGATTGTGTGAAAATTGTGAAATAACGAGTAAGTTCAGAGTAGAATCCAAGGCTCTTTGTAAACGTTGCAATGCGGAAAAACATGTGAAAGAGGGGGAGAAAATTATTGCAGAGTATAACAGACATAAACGACGTATAATTTGGTTCTCTATCTTATTTGCGCCAGGCATGTTTATATTTATTGGAACATCTATTAGCAAGGAATTTGTTATTGGGACGATTGGTGCTTTGCTTATTTGGGGGATATCAGGCATAGGGGCTGCAATAAAAGAAGCATTCACTCCTACTCCAGATAGTGAAAAGAGTGTAAAGCAGCAAGCAAGAGAAGTTATGGCAGAGTATGACGCTCCTATTTTATCATTAATTTTTAAAATTATTGGGGTTTTCGTTCGATTTGTTTTTACATACGTTTTATATGCGGTAGCTCTTCCATTCAAGTTAGGATACTCCATTACTGTTTTACAAAAAATGAAAAGATTAAAATTGTTAGATGAAAATCCATTATAAGAACAAACAACCTAATTTTGAATTTTTAGGAATGGGGATAAAATAAGACAAATAATTAAAAACCAAACAGTTTAGATATGGAAGCAGAATCAATAAAACGATGTGAAATTTGCGATAATCAACTTGATGATGGGTATAAACAATGGCCAAAGTGCCCCTCTTGCCATGCGAACATCAAGGAGATGCGTGCTCTAATAGATGATATACAAGAAAGGCAATCTAAAAAAGGCGTAACAAGAGAAATAACACCTGAACAAAAAAAATTGTATTTAGCACTTAAGGCTCGGAATTGGGACCCGGAATTGGAACATGAGGATGAATATAAAACTGTAGATATAGCCATACTTGCTGCGAAGTTGTATATCGAGGTTAATGGTTCGCAACATGCTAATAATCCTAACCAGTTAAAAAGCGATTTATGGCGAAGTTATTATTCTTTTAGAGATGGTTTTTTAACATTGCCTGTATTTAATATAGCACTCAATGATGCTGAATTTCATCAAATTGTCAACATTATTAATGACATCGCCAAAGAGCGGAAACAGGCAATAAAAAACCAACAGCAAGATAATTGTAGTTAATTACTCTATAATTCCTATCAGACTTTCTGGAATAAATCTCTTGGATTCGTACATTTCAATACTTATTATTTCCCCGATGAATTGTCGTTCGTAATCTTTTTCCGTACGCCCTGTATTCATATAATCAATTTTTCTTTCCGTTTCGGTGCGGATATCCGGTTCTGACTTGGCATTCGATTGATCTAATGACTGGGTAATTCTAAAATTTATCAAGGCATGCACTTCTCTATCTATGTTCCCATATTCGTCTTTTCTTCTTTTTATTAGTTGATTTGCATTATCCTCAGGCACTCTCACAAATCGAAAATCTGTAAAATTTGAAAATGTAAGACTAATGAAATTAAAATATTTGAAAAAATCATATTCTCCTCGCGGGACTACTACATATGCGGGATTATCTTCTTGTATTGGGAATCCTCCATTTTCAAAGTCGTAGTTGCCCAAAGTAAATCCCACGTATATGCTAAACTTTTTATCAGCGACCACCTGTTGTTTTATATTTTGTAACAGCTGTTCTTTTGCCTTTTTTACCGCCTTATTATATTCAAATTCGTCATTTTTCGCTTGAATATATGTGTCATTCATATATCGAAATAAATATTCTTCAACAAATTTATCAGACGAACCTATTCCGTTTACATAATATAAGAATGCAATTGTATCGGTTAATTCGTTATTGGTGTTTTTTATATCCACCGACTCATTCTCTTTGGTCAATTGCTTTTTCTTTTGAAGAATAATTTCTCCACTTTTTATGGCACCATATATATCGGCGTAGTAAGTAACTCCAAAAATTCCTCCTTTTTTCCCGAAAGATATTATTTGTTTGGTTTCTGTATAAAATTCTTTTTTAACGTAATCGTATGTTATAAAAAGGTTTTTAATTATATATTTTTTTGATATCAAATCGTCGTCTTTAATCAGCTCAACATTAAGCCCTCCCCCGAAGCCAGCATCTTTTTTTGTATAAGTGTAATAATTAAAATGACCGCTTGCAGGGCCAAATTGAATCGTATCGCCTTTTTCCAAGCTATTAATACACTTAATTATTTCATTATTTTGCGATTGAGTAAAGGCGGGAATACTGCATTGTAAGCAAACAATAACAAGTAATAGTGATTTTTTCATGATTTCAAATTGATAAAAACGATTGATGTAACAATGTCATGAAGCACCCTTATTGCCTTGTACAGTGCATCACTGTATTACTTGTGATGTCTCCTGATGTGGCGCTGTGTGTACCTGATCTTTCTAAAGCCGCTACGTCAGTAACTCCACATACTGTTTGTTGTGTCGTCGTCGGGTCTTGCGCGACACCTGAGATTATAGTAGTAGTGGTAGATATACACGTATAGCAAATACTCGCACTTGTGTCTTCATTATCTCCATCTTTATTGCATGATACTACAATAAACAATAAACCAAAGCATAAAGCTAACCGAGTTGAATTGAATAATAATTTTTTCATAGTTTCAAATTTTTGTTATTTTTGCAAAAATAGTATTTATTTTTATAATTTTTATTTGTCATTGTAATGTCCTTCTACGGATATAATCAAAACTACAACAATGTCGTCATAAATGTCGTAAATGACCCTTGCGGAAGCTGAGATACGTCTTGAATATGTTGTTGAATTTCCTTTTACCAAAGGCTCAGGGTGACCTGTCCCTGCCCTCGGATGTTCCATTAGTTCCTTGAGCAGGCATGTGAGTTTTTTATAGGCGGCGGGGTTTGACTTTTTGTACTTTGCAATGGCCGTCGAAGCTTCTTTCGAGTAATGTATTTCGTAAGTCATAAAGAGTCAAGAAATTTTACATTTTCCTCGAACGTTCTACATACTGTTGTTTTCCCATCTTTGAACTCCTGGCGGGCTTGTTCTAATTTTTTCAAAAGTTTGGGTGTAACGACAAAATCGTCCTCTTCAACAGGTGAGAGGAAGTATGCTTGCTTTCTTCCCCTGCGAATGACTATTTGACGACCAGTGTCTGCCATATCGAAAAAGTTTTTTTGCTTTTCCCGAAATTGCCGGCTTGTAACTTCCAATACTTCCATATTCATAATTTATATTTTGTGTACCAAATTTGGTACAAAGATAATGATTTTTTCATGATTTCAAGTTTTTGTTATTTTTATAATTTTAACTTACTGACTTTTCGAGGAGTGATGTCTTTCGGCATATCCCAATTTAGGTTTTCCTTATTTTGGCAAATTTCCTTTTGAAGCAATTCTATATACTTTTCCGACATAAATTTGGTGAATGGTTCTATATTCCCGGTTTCCTTAAAAATCTTCAGGTTTTCGAGGTACTCCCGCCCGTCAGATTTATCTACTTTACCTAAAGGTAATCCAAAATATTGCTGTACATAATTTGATATAATCCGGGATGTGCGTTTGTTGCCATCTTGCCAGGGGTGTATCATTATTAATTTTGCCTGTGCCGCAAAACTAAATTTTAACGCTTCGGAAGGAAAATGATTTGCCTGCATGTATTGTTGGGCTTCGGCGCAAAATGCATCCACGGCAGCATCAATTTTTGTTGGGGCAAGATAATAGCCGAGATATTGCGAGAGTGCCTGAACCTTTCGAAATTCTCCCTTTGTCCCATCTACAGTGCCCAGTGCAGAATGAACAATTTCGCCCGTATTCTTCATATTTAATCCATTAATTGTCTGTAAGAGTCCTGGCGTTATGGGCGTTTTTTGATTAGCCAACTGTAGTGCCTGGTTCATTGCTTCGTGATTATCTTTCACCATCAAGTGGTGTTCAAGCGGTTTTCCGTTGGCCGTGATACCTTCATCCAACAATAATTGAGTGTCAACTTCTGTGAGCGTAGATCCCTCAAGGGCTGTTGAATTTGCTACGATTGAATACAATTTGTGTTTTTCGTAATCAATTACTTCATCAAGATTAAGCGCTTTATATTCTTTAATCGTTTTCTCAATTTGCTGTTCTATCATAATTTAATGCTTTGAATATTTGACAAATTTACGAAATCAAAACGGCAACTCATCTCTTTTCTGCAACAATTTTTCTATTTCTTCTTGCAGTTCCTCGACCATTTCGTCATACTCCACCTCTGCCGTAAATTCGGGATTATCGGTAGGATATTTCGCAAAAATATTCTTTAAATGCGGCCGCAGTTCTATAGCCAGGCCTTTCACTTCCGCGGGTTTCTTCGTGCGACCCTGCTCATAATAGTATTCATCTATAATTCCAAAAATAATGGAATGTTCGGAAAACTCAAGGTCGGCCATCAGGACGCGATTACATTCGCTTTCAGCCTTCTGTTGCAACGCCGGATTCCCATCACTGCTCCTTATCATATCATCCCGGACGGTGGCGGCATAGCCGGCTCGTCCCATAATAAAGTCATAATCCAAGGCTAAATCCGGATGATATTGGTTGAGATATTCTAATAGCCTAAGTGCAAGATTATTTAACCCTATTTTTTGCGCAACTTCGGCAACTGTGGTGAAGTTTTTCGTTTCCATGATATTTTTTTATTTAATAAATCTATTTTTCTTTTTCCTGAATATTTATTTCTGCACCTATCCTGTCACACAGTTTGAGTATATTATCAATAGTGTAATTAGATTTTGCCTTTTCAATATTAGTAATCGTATTACTACACCATCCTTCCTGTCTTAATAAATAAGTAGAGATACCGTTTTTTATGCGCAATTTACGAATTTTATTGCCAACTTCTTTTTTATTCATGTGCAAAGTTAATGATTTATTTTAATATGAATAGATATTTATTCATATTTTTAATATTAAAAATAGTAATTACTATAATTTCAGTGCATTATCTTTCCCACTCTCTTTCCGGCCGTTTTCCCTGCTACCGGTTGCCGTTTGATGGCCGATGCCAATGCCGGCGATGGGGCTTTTTTCGGCTCTATTTTTCCCGATGCCTTAATCTCGGGATGTCCCAAATCAAGTCCTTGTTTCTGAATGTTATACTGTGCATCTTTGCGAACTCGCTCATCTTTATCCTTTGCCAACTCAGCCAATATTTTCGGCAGTGTGTTGGGGTTGTCGGCAACATATATGCGAACAAATACATTTTTATCCTTTGCCAGCTCTGTAAGAGTTTCAACAGGAGTGTTAGGATTTTTGGCAATATTATCGCGAATAGGCACACCTTCATCTTTTGCCAGCAGTTTCAGCACTTCAGTCGGTGTTTTAGGATTACCGGCAACACTATTACGAACAAACCCTCGTTCGTCCTTTGCCAGTAGTTCTAGCGTTTCTCCTGGTGTATTGGGATTTCCGGCCACCGCCGCCCGCACTTCCGAATTTTCATCTTTTGCCAATGTAGCAAGCGTTTCCACCGATGTATTGGGATTTTTTGCGACACTTTCGCGAATATGCCAATCTTTATTTTTTGCCAGTTCCGCTAATACTTCAACAGATGTTTCGGGATCCGCAGCAGCGATTTCTGGCGCTTTGTAATCTTGAGTGGATTGAGAGAGGGCAGCCTCGTGGTCGCCGGAAGGATGCTCCTGCTCCACAACACCCTGAAGGGTAACATCCAGCCCCGACAATTTACCTTTCAACTCCCGAAGTTCCTCCTCCTTCGTCCATTCTTTACTTACCATTTCCTGTAGCACCGGTAGCGGTTTTATTAAATCATCATTTCTATGTTCATAGTCTTCTATAGTTTCGGGAATGCGATTCAGGGCATTGATAAAATTTGCACAAGCTTTTTCGGCATCTTGGGCAAGAATGCCATGATTATATGAATATTTAATTTTGCTCTGTGGATGCTCAACAAAAAAACGGTTTTCTACAAATTCAAAACCCTCCTTCATTGATGCTTCTGTTTTTACAAGCAAGGTGAACTCGCCCAGTGTTCCGATGGGCTGATAACTGCCCTTCGTCTTTGCTGTTTCCCTGATAATGTGTAATTGTTTGGCAATATGTTCCAAGTTGCTGCCCTCTCCCCCTGGTTCAATATTTGGCAATATATTCGGAAATTTACGCTGTTGCTCCTGAAAAGCTTTTAAATCGCTTTTTAAACGGGAAATAATGGTATTATTTTCTTCTATTTTTCCATTGATTTCCTCTATTTGCTTGGATGTTTTATAACGATCGTTATAAAACATCGTTCTTTCACTCTCCAAAACAGTAACTTTCTTCTCTAATTTAGCTTTTTCTAACAAATTGGTGTCACCTGACAGGATTGCAACATACTCTGCGAAATTCATCCCGGAAGCTTCATCAATGCTGCCTTCGTCAATGCTACGGCAACCTAATTTATTGTTTTTTATTTGGGAAATAAATGTCTGTTTATTTTGTAATAAATTGAATTTATAAGTGTCTAACGTACGCTCGGTAGCATAGATATACACATCCACTTTATTGTCGTTAAATTGCTTGGCAACTTTATTGCCGGTACGGACGGCACGGCCTGTGCGCTGCTCAAGGTCGGATGGGCGCCAGGGCGTGTCAAGGTGATGAACGGCTACAGCACGCTCCTGGGCATTTACCCCTGTTCCCAGTTTTTGAGTGGAGCCTATAAGCACACGAATTTTGCCGTCATTCATTGCCTGAAACATCTCATCCCGCTTCTTGTCTGTCGTGGCTTCGTGGACAAATTTTATTTCTTTTTCAAGAATCCCCTTGTCGATTAATTTATGTCTTAGCTCATCATAAACATTCCACTCTCCACTTTTATACGTGCCTAAATCGGAGAATATGAATTGTGTCCCCTTTTGTGTGTCGAACTTCTTGTAGTACTCAAAAATTTTATTGGCACAATGAGATAGTTTGTTATCCACATGGTCTTCGTATGCAGGGCTTATTAGCCGCATGTCAAGCGACATTTTGCGAGCATAATTGGTCGCCAACAGCATTTTGGCCATTTCCTCGCTCTCCGAGAGCGGTTCTCGGCCAAGTATGGTAGCATCGCCTGTCTTGGCGAATTGCACTAATTTTTTGGTGAATTGTTCCTGTTCCGGCGTGGGTGGAATGTTGTAAAGGATTTCGTTTTTTTCCGGTCGTTCAACACCTATATCCGCAGCCGTTTTAAAGTCGGTAATTTCGGAATAAAAAGCGGCAAGTTCGGGCACCTTGATAAAGTGCCGGAAGCGGTCTTTTTGGACGATTTGGTTAGTTACAGAAAATTCGTAGTCGGTAGTTTTCTTAGCATACACGGCCGCCCAAGCATCAAAAGAGTGAACACTCTGCTCTGCCAAGGCTTTTGGACGTAAATATTTAAAAATGAGATATAACTCGGTTAAAGAGTTACTGATAGTAGTTCCCGACAGAAATGTGGCGCCCAAATCCTTGCCTGTGCGATTTTGAATAGTGCGGATAGCATAAAGTAAATTCAACGCCCGCCCGCTGCCGGTCGGGTTGCCTAACCCGGCAACCTGGTTATGCCGGGTTGCAAACGTCAGGTTTTTGAACTGGTGGCTTTCATCAACAAAAATATGGTCAATACCCAATTCCTCAAAATCCGGCACATTGTCTTTTTTGATGTTTATTTTTTCATTTACGACCGCAAGGCGTGTTTCTATCGAAGCCTTGCGCCGTTCTAATCCGCGTAACTGGGCTTTGCTTGCACCGTCTTCACCTTGGGCTATTGATAAATTTTCTTCCGCAGCATCAAGTTCTTCGTTTAAAATGCTCTTTTGCACCTTCAGCGACTGCGGAATGTTCCCGAATTGTTCATGCGTCAGGATAACACAGTCCCAATCGTTGTTTTTTATTTTATTGATAAATTTTTCCCGGTTGTTCACTGTGAAATCACCTTTGCCCGGATACAGAATTTTAGCGTCAGGGTAGGCGTCCCGGTAGGTTTCAGCAATCGCCTGTATGTTGGCCTTGAGCCCGATAATCATCGGGCGGTTGGCTAAGCCGAGCCGCTTCATTTCATGAGCAGCACAGCACATAATCATTGTTTTCCCACCGCCCACTTCGTGGTCTATAATGCCACCGCCGTTTTGTTTGAGCATCCAAACGGCATTTTTTTGGCTATCATAAAGGGATTTGTACTTGAACTTTTCAAAGGATAAACCGGGCAGGGTTTGATGCGTGCCATCATACGTCGCTTTTACAAAACTGTTAAATTTTCGATTATACAAATCCGTAATTTCATCCTTGAATGCCTGCGGTTGTTGATTCAGCCATTTGGTAAATTCATTGCGAATTTCTTCAGTTTTTGCATTTATACGCTGTATTGCTTGTGTGTCGCGCACCTTGTGTTCCTCGCCATTAATTTCAACGGTTTTCGTCACATTGGGCGTGGTATTATGCAATGCATATTGCATTAATTTTATGCCGTTATAATTGCGAGCCTCTGTACGGATGTTATACTTGTTGTAAATTTCTGCCGTAGCATGACCTTGTACTTTTACTACAAATTCATCGGATGCTGTATAGTATCGCACCTCCGTTTCAGTTTGGAACAAATGAGTTGCAAATTCGTTGTATACTTTCCCCGGTATCCAACGCTCCCCGAAGTTGAACTCTAATAATTCAAACGGAATTTTTTCGGGAATAACCTTCTGCAAAGCAGCGATGGAATTTGCGAGTTGTTCGCTCTCGCCATTCCGTCGTACAAAATCGGAAAATGCGTCAATTTTTTCTACGATATTGCCCGATAGAAATTTAGCAGCAATTTCGTAATTTGCCTTACTGAGCGGATTATAGTAAATTTTGTTCTCAAGCTGCCGGAACGCTTCCTCTTCAGAAATGTTAACCTCTTTGCTAATAAAGTCAAGCCGTACTTCACCGTATCTGTCAAGCGAGGCGAGCAAGGCTTCTTCGGGTGTGGCAATTTCAACGTGCTGCGCAAATGCAACCGGTCTGTGAAAAATATCAGTTTTAACGTAATGCTCATCTTTCAAACGCTCGACAGCAAGCATCTCGACACGGTTGGCATCCATATCAACAAGTGTGCGATTCTCCTTGCTATTGAGCACACCATAGCGTGCAATAAATTCATCATAAAGTTGGTTCAGGCGCTCACGCCCGCTTTGATTTTCAGTTTGTGTAATCTGTTCGGTAGAATACAAGCTATAGTAAGCATCACGGACGTCAATGTAGTGTGCGATTTTGTCCCTGTTTTCCTGCAATAGTAGCGGAGTAAAGATAAAATTATTGTCTGCATCCGTACTTAATACTCCCACTTCCGACCGGTCATTTTTGACCAGGGCGCCGGGTTTATGGTATCCCGCAATTTTTCCGGTATATTTTTGCGATTGTGGTTTGGGGTCTGCCGCCTGTTCGGGTGGCTTCGGCAAAATTGCCTGCTGCGCAGATGGGGTCGAGAACCCGAACAGGTCATAGAGCGTCAATATTGGCTCTGATGATGGCGCCTGTTGCTTTGGTTGTGGTTGATTGACATTAACGGATGCATGTTGCTGGTACAGGCTAATATCCAATTTTCCCGAAAAATCACGAATAAGGTTTTTCTTCAAATCTGCGGCGATACCGGGAACGCCACCGCTATGGGTCAAAATAACGGCAGGCTTGCCGTAGGGGTCTGTTCCGATTTTAGTATCAGTAAAAATTAAATTTGCCCGGTTATAAATATACTTATTAATGCCAATCCCCGCTTTGGTTTGTCCTGTTTCTATAAACTGTTTTTCATTATCCGAAAGCTGCGCTTTGCGGGAGTTTTTCTGTAAAATAATCAGGTCGCTCCCGACTTCCGTGCCGGCATTTTCCAAAAACAAGTTATTGGGTAACCGTATTGCCGAAACGAGGTTAGCTTTGCTCATCAGCCACTCCCGGATGGGCTTGTTCGCCGGAGCGTCAGCCACACCCTGTGAAGTAATAAAAGCCAGTATCCCACCCTCGTGCAAAGTATCTATACCTTTAAGAAAGAAATAATTATGAATATGCCGGGCAGCCAGTTGCCGAGTGGGCTCCTTACTCAAATGAAACGCAGTATCAGGCACAGAAATATCCCCAAAGGGGATGTTAGAAGCGACAATATCGAAACGGTCATTACTCCCCCCCGGGATAGTTTCAAAGCCTGCTATGTGTATTTTCTCATTGGAGTATAGATGTTGCAAAATTTTCCCTGAAATAAGGTCTTTCTCATAGCCTACAATATTACTTTGCGGAAAAACTGCTTTGAAGTCCTGGACAAACTGCCCGGTAGCACCTGCGGAGGGGTCAAGAATGTTTGTTGCCTGTATGCCCGCTGCGGACAGTGAAGTCGCAATAGATTGCACTATCTCCGATGATGTGTAAAACGCTGTGAGTACGGAGTTTTTAATACTATCCATATAACGCTTGTAGTCCCCCGCCCCTTGTAGTTCATGTGTTGCAAGAACACGGTGTAGTTCTTGAGCCAAAGGAAATAGTTCAAGTTCTGATTTCGGCCAGTGCTGTTTGTCTTCTTCCTTTTCTGTCGGTAATAAAATACATTTTAGCGCTCCGAACCCGGAGAAACGTTTAAATAAATCAAGTTGCTCAGGAATAGCTTTTTGTTTTAGAATTTCGAGCAACAATAATTGTTTTATTACTTCAACATTTTGTTGCAGTTGATGTTTTTTAGAGTATGCCATTTTTCCTCAATAAATCTTGTAACCGTACGTAGTGGAATTATGGAATTATATTTTTATTCCTTTTCTTTTTATCGGAGCAATTTTAGCAACAGACTTAATTTGAAATTTCTTTTTATCCTGTTGTTGCAGTAATTTGATTTTTTTTGTCTTTTGGTCAATAATAACGTAAGTGGTGTCATACGCTTTCCCTGCTTTATCTTTTATTCCTTTTATCTCAATACCTTTTCCTTCTTGTAATGCCAAGCGTTGCTCTGCGGTTATTTCAACATTTCCAATCTTGGATGGGATTTTTGCAAGTGTTTCCGCACGCATGCGAACATCCTGATCTTCATCTTTTGCCAATGTCGCAAGCGTTGCCGCCGGTGCATTGGGATTTCTAGCAATAGCTATGCGTACCATCGCCTCTTTGTCTTTTGCCAATTCTGCAAGTACATCAATAGATGTATTAAGATGTCCAGCAACACTCTTTCGAATATTCGGATCTTTATCTTTTGCCAACGTTGCAAGTGCTTCCACCGGTGTGTTGAGATTTTCAGCAACGTGCGTGCGAACACGCCAATTTTCATCTTTTGCCAATGTCGCAAGCGTTTTCGCCAGTGCATTGGGATTTTCAGCAACACGCATGCGCACCAATCCCTCTTTGTTTTCTGCTAATGCGGCAAGTATGTCAACCGGTGCATTGGAATTACCGGCAACGTGCATGCGAATCTCCCAATCTTCATCTTTTGCCAACGTTGCAAGTGCTTCCACCGATGTGTTGAGATTTTTAGCAACGTGCGTGCGAACACGCCCATCTTCATCTTTTGCCAATGTCGCAAGCGTTTCCGCCAGTGCATTGGGATTTTCAGCCACAGCCCGACGAACGGCCACGTCTTCATCTTTTGCCAACGTCATAAGCATTTCAGCAGGCAAATTTTCTATATTCTCCATGTTTTTTCTCATAATATTATTTGAATTGATTATATTTTTATTCCTTTTCTTTTTATCGGAGCAATTTTAGCAGCAGACTTAATTTGTGCTTTTTGAAATTTATTTTTATCCTGTTGCTGTAGTAATTTGATTTTATTTGTCTTTTGTTCAATAATAACGTAAGTGGTATCATATAATTTCCCTGCTTTATCTTTTATTCCTTTTATCTCAATCCCTTTTCCTTCTTGTAATGCCAAGCGTTGCTCAGCAGTTATTTCGACATTTCCAATCTTGGATGGGATGTGAGGTGGTACAAAATTATCAGAACGAGTAGCAGATACACGGACACCTAAATCTTTATCTTTTGCCAATATTGCAAGCAACTCAGGAAAAGCATAGGGGTTTTTAGTGACTGCCCATCGAATGTCCGAATCTTCGTCTTTTGCTAATGCAATAAGTGCATCAACTGGTGTCATAGGATTTTTAGCAACAGCCGCACGGACATTATTCATTTTGTCTTTTGCCAGTGTTGCAAGCATTTTAGCTGGTGTACTTGGATTATTCGCGACACCCTGGCGAACGCCCACCTCTTTGTCCTTTGCCAGTGTTGCAAGCATTTTAGCCGGCGTATGGTGATTTTCGGCAACAGTCCGGCGAACGTCCACATCTTTGTCTTTTGCCAATGTCGCAAGCGTTTCCGCCAGTGCATTGGGATTTTCAGCAACACGCATGCGCACCAATCCTTCTTTATCTTTTGCCAATGTCGCAAGCGTTTCCGCCAGTGCATTGGGATTTTCAGCCACAGCCCGACGAACGGCCACGTCTTCATCTTTTGCCAACACCGTAAGTGTTTCAAGAGACGTTTTGGGGTCACTGGGAACGATGACTTCACGCTCACCATTTTTGTTTAAAATTACCATATTTTTTTTTATTTAAAGAGTTTTCAGCAGAATGATGTAAATTTGTATCCAATAATTTTGGATTTTCAAAATTTTCTATTATCTTTGCTGCATGTTTAAATAGATTACCGGTTGAATTAGTAACCTCAGCGGAATTGTACCGCTGTTTGTTAATCCAACCGGTTAATTTTTTCTTATCAGCATATTCCAATAATCCTTCATCAATCCAATTGGCTATATGAGCATTTGTCCGACGATAGTGGACACTTCTTATATCGTTTATTTCAATACTTCCTTTTCTTTTATTAGCTTGTAACGCGACTACGTAATTCTTCCCCTCGTGCTCAATTTCAGTCATAATCACATAGCTTCCAATATGGGTGGCACTACGAAGTACGGCCATGGGATTTTGAATTGCTTTAGGTAAATCCTTTATCTCCGATAAATCAAACGGATGGTTTTCCTGCATGGACTTGTCACTAAGGCGCGATGCCTGTAGTTCGACGGGAAGGTTTGGAATTGATGCCGACTGCAAAATATCTCCGGCATTTCCTAATTGGTAAGTATGTACCTTCGGTAGCATTCCGGCAATTTGCCGTTGCAACTCGTCGTTGAATCGGGAATTTATTATTTCTATATTGCTTACTCCATCCATCTTGCATTATGATGCTCTATAATTTCAATGTGTTATTCTTTCCGGCCGTTTTCTCTATTTGAATTTATTACATTTTCATGCCTTTTTTCTTCGGAGTTATAGCAGTTTTTTCTTGCTTTTGTTTTGCCGTTGGGGTATCAGGCTGTTTCTTTTCTACAGCTCCTTTTACATTCTTCAGGGCTTCCGGTTTATGGCCATCGTTGTTAGCAGCCACCTGAACTTTGTGTTCAGGTGTTACAGTTTTCTTTATAGTATCATCATTCGGATTTTTTGATGAAAAATTCAGCATCCCATTCTTATTATTCCACGTTATATAAGCATCGTACTTTCGTCCTTGTTTATCTGTCAAATTTTCCACAAATATGCTCTTACCTCCTTTCAAAGCGTCTTGCTGCTGTTCGGTTAGTTCCATATTCGATATTTTTTTTGGCGGAAAAAGTTTCTTTGCTTGATTTTCAAACAGTAATTCAAGCCCTCTTCTTTGAGCGTTATATACCACATTTGTGGAAAAGGCTTTCTGTTTTTCAAGTGATTTCATACCTTCTATTCTGACAATCTTCCCCTCGCTCAATTGTTGTTTTTGTTCTTCCGACAATTTTACTTGGAAGAATGTGTCAGGAATTTTAATGTATTCTTTTCGTTGTGCAACAAAATGATTAGTATCTCTGTCCAGTGTTAAAAGAACCGGCACTTTACCTTCTTCCTTATTAAACTCAGCATAAACTACTGTGCCCGGCGAGCCTGTTTTTAGAATATTTTCACGCTCTTCGTTCGTAAAAACATGTCCGAAATACTCTTTTAAATTCGGTTCGTTTTTTATTGGATATAATTTCAAAGAAACTTCACCGTCTTTATTTTTATGCAAAACAATTTTTCCCTCTGTGTCTATTCTGGCTCCAGCCACTTCTATCGTGATTGGTAAAACTTTTTCAGTAGTTTTACCGTCAATAAGCTGTGGCATGGCTTCGGCTTGTTGCAATTTAAGCATAGTAAGTCCGAGTTTTTCAAAATCTGCCCACATCTTTTTGAATTTGTCTATCGGAATTCTGGGCTCACGATGATATTTCTCCATGAAATTTCGATACGCGTTATTGATTAATCCGTCGCGTTCATCGACAGTAACGCCAAATAGTGCTTCCGCTATCGTTTGTTTTGATTCCTTTTTTTCTTTTTTAGGATTGTTTTCTTTTTTTATGTTGTTTTCCATAATTATTATATTTTTTTACAAATATAATAATATATTATTTATATTTTATTATAATTAATATAATATTTTATTCATTAAAATCATAAATTCATATTAATATATTAATTATTAATATTATAATATTAATAATTTTTAATTTATAAATATGAAAAACATCACAAAATCTTATAATATTTTGTGATTTCGGATTGATTTCTATTCGACGTTCTAATTACTGTTGTTTTTCAATCAAATGCGACAAGCTGGGGTCATTCGCAATTCTATTCAATTCTGAATTTACGATATTTGTAACATCAATTTTAATTTGCTCATAATTTTTATCTATCATTTCATCTAACCTGTCAATTCCTGTATCATCCACAAATGATGTTATAATGGGTAATTTCACATATCGTTTTTCATCAGCTTTTACCCGTTCTACATCTACAAGAATTTTTGCATGAAATATTTTTTGCTCTATTTCTTCTCCGAAATTATCGGTAACGGCCCCAACAAACATACCTTGTGAAAGACCTGCTATTTTACTTGCCGGAATAAGGCTATCCATTTGGGTGCTTATAGAGGTGCTTGTGTCTTGTCGGTTAATGTTGATTGATTGTCTTTGTTGAAGAATTTTCCCAAACCTTTCAGACAAGTTTTTGGCAGTGTCACCAACAACTTGCCCGGAGAAAACGTTCCCAACAGTATTTTGTATCACCTTGCTTTCTTTGTCGCCATAATCGCGTGTAAGTTGTGAATAGTCCTGAAAACCGAGGCAAACAGCCACTTTATTACTTCGTGCTGTGGCAATCAGGTTATCCAATCCGCGAAAATAAATAGTCGGCAACTCATCAATTAAAACGCCACTTTTGAGTTGCCCTTTTTTATTGATTAATTTTACAATACGGCTATTGTATAAGCCCAGTGCTGCAGAGTAAATATTTTGACGGTCGGGATTGTTTCCTACACAAAGAATCTTCGGTTCTTGGGGATTATTTATGTCAAGTGTAAAATCATCGCCTGTCATTACCCAGTAAAGTTGTTTCGAAATCATTCTTGAAAGAGGAATTTTGGCAGATGCGATTTGTCCTTGTAATTGGTCTTGCGCTCCACCTTCCCATGCGTCCATAAACGGTGACAGGTAGTTTTCCAAATCATGATATGAGGTTAAAATGGTAAAGATGTCTGCATATTTTTTGTTCAGAAATTCTATTGCGTGTGGGAAGGTACAGTATTTCCCATTTTGATAAATTTTCAGATACCAAAAAATAGCTGCCAACAGGATAATTGGCGATTCCACAAAGAAATCGCCTTGTTTCTGTATCCATGTTTTATTGAGATTTAACATGATGACATGGGCGCTTTCGTAAGCGTCAGAGATATCCGTCATGAATGTCGGATGTATGGGGTTGCACCGGTGGCTTTTTCTCGGATCGTCAAAATTGATAATATAGAATTTAGGCGTAACGCCATTTTTATAACCCTGCGAATTTAGACGTAAATGGTTATATGCAATTTCAGTCAAATCTGGGAATTTATAGTCATAAATGTACAGAGCAAATCCTTTTTCAATTTGTTGTTTGATGTAATTATTTATGACGGCAAATGATTTGCCGGAACCTGGAGTTCCTAATACAAAGCTTGCACGAAAAGGATTTACAACATTTATCCATCCATTATGCCAACGTGAGTGATAATAGAACTTTGTGGGTATATTCACAGAGTACTCATTAACCATCAATTTCTGCTCTTGCATAAAACTCTCATTTTCAGCATTAAATACATCTTTCATCAAATTGTGTTTGATGAGTCTGGAAATTAACATTGCAGCGGAAAGAAGCAATATATACCCTGTTATCAATGCAATACAATAAATGCTGTATTTCATAATGGATACTCCGGTTAATTTAAATACTAAGAAATTGAAAAAGAAGAATATTGCTCCAAGTATCGCTCTAAAAGCGATGGTGTTGATTTCTATCTTTTCATTTTTTTTCCCTTTATTACCTATACAACTAACAAATAATAACAGGACACATAACACTTTTGTTATCCACAAATCATCAAATACACCGGATGAGTTTTGGAGTTTAACAAATATATTGTCCACAAACGAATGATATAGCCCGAATGTTACAAATAACTTGTGGCAAAACCAGTAGCAGTGCATAGCTAGTAGCAAAACACTTCCCATCCGTATAAAATTCAGGATTTTTCCTAATAATTTTTCATCTTCTATGTTCATGATTTATTTTTAAGTTTTTAATTAAACATACAGAGAAGCCGTAGGAACGGCTGTCGGCGCCATGGTATTCTCAATGTTCTTTCTCTTTTGTTTCATGAGCCATAAGCATCTCGAACACAACGCACGGAAAATCCGTCGCCCTTGTGGTAGTAGTTCCACGAATACACGAGGTTATTATTGAAGCATTGGACGTATCTACTACTACTGTTATAGCACGTACTACTCCAATAGTAGGCAGTGTTATTTTGGCTGACGAGCGCAGCAAGAGGGTCACAGTAGCCTGTCGCTGGCAAGAATATACAGTTTTTTAAATCGTCCATTGTTGCAATGTTTGCCTTTTTCCCAAAAAACCGCCCGGCAAGATTATTACCCACTTCTCCTTGTTCCACCCATCGACTGCCAAGGTTGTAAAGATATTCAAAGTCATCATCTGTAGGTACACGAAATTTTGTATCTTGTCCTTCTAAAAGTTCGCTAATTACCTTAACGCCTATAAAGTCAAAATAGCAGTTACCATCGTATTCAACGGCTATATCTGGACTGTAGATATTCTTATTTAATATCTCTAAATTGCCCACCCTCACAGTTTCATATTCTTCTTCTAGTAAAGTTATTCTCATTTTTTTTTGCTTTTTATGTTATCATCCTTTTTTTCCTTTTTTTCTTCTTCTTAGGGACAAATGGCCCGCTACCTGCAAACCGGGGCATTAAACTGACAGACACATTGTCTGAGATGAAAGAAAATATCGGTTGTTCTAAAACTACTGTCTTTTCTGATGTGGTTTTTTGAGCATTGTCCGGCACTGAGAACAATTCCTGGAAACGATTTGCAGAAAATTCTTTACCTAAACGGGACCCGTTCATTACCGATTTTGAGTTGTGGTCAATTACGGTTACTCCATATATGCGCCCATTGTCATTTTTTCGTAAAATTAAATCAATGCCACGCCTCTTTAAGATGACCGTAAGGTCATTTTCTGTGCTTGCCATTTTCATTGCATTGGAAAGTGTATTCTTTAGCTGTTCGGATGATGCTTTTAATAATGGAAAAGAACTGGCATATTTTTTAGAGAGGTTAGCCACTCCAGCAAATTTGCCAAGTATGGATGACTTAACAGGATTAGCCAATCTTTTTTTTTCGTCGTCCGTGGCAAAATAGACTATTCCACTATAAGGCGTTCTGTTCGCTTCACCTTTCAATTCCTGCGCATCCACGTTGTATAATGATAGCAATGTTTTAAATTCGTTAAACGATTGAAAATTATAGTTTTTTATTAAGTGTTTTACGGTATATCGAATTTGGCTTGATACATTTTTAGTGGGGTCTATTTTACCCGGCGCCCATATTTTTAAATCTTTCTTCATATCTGCCGGATGCAGGTTGTATTTCTTTTCTATCTCGTTTGTAATTTTTTTGCCTTGTGAATCTATATTTGTTGTTACAATATGCAAATGATGTCGGTCAATATCCTCATGTTTGAATATAATATAGGGCTGTTCCCCATAGCCTATTTTTTGCATGTATTCTTGAGCTATTTCACTTAACTGTTCATCGGTTAAATTGTCTTCAGGACTAGGATTTAAAGATATGTGAACAAATGCATTTTTGGTATTTTTATTGATTGCAGCTTTCTTTTCAAGTACTCGAGCAAATTGATTGGCGGCAATAGTGTCCTCTTTTTGCCAAAGTTTATTTGTACATAAAATTTTTGCGTGTCCTTCTTCTACTTTCTCACAATTATAAATAAGAGCACCTCTCGGACTATCGCTGGTGCTAATTTTTGCTATCATATTTTCCCTCCAACATTTTTACTACTGGTACGACCGTTTTTTCTGTGATTTGCACAAGGTCAATCATGTTTTGCGCCACCCTACTCAATAATTGTTTGCCTTTTTCTTCACCAAAAGTCTTGTTGACATGCTTCACTATTTGATTGTAATTTGTACCGATTTTTCGATATTGGTATAAAATTTCATTGAGTTTGTCAATGACGTCATATAAACTTTCATCATAGGTAATCACATGAAGTTCCTTCTGAAAAATGCATTTTTTTATAAATGAAGACACTTTCTTGAAGTTATATTTGTTCAATAAGTAATCTAATTCGATGCTTTCCTTTTCCGTAAAGCGGATACTGTATTTTCTATGTAATGCCATAAAAAAGTATTATTTTTTTCAAAAATCATCCATTTTATTAGTCAAAATTTACGACTTCGGAGTAAATTTTCAGCCTCGCAGAGCAAGGGTTTTTGTAGGACAAACGGAACGTTGTACTACAAAAACATACCTTGCAAACTTCTTGAGAAGTTCTCCTTTTCGTAGTACAATTTAAAATTTTTCATAATTTAAAAATTTAAAGAATAAATGATAAAATAAGTGCATAATTTTTATTTTTATGCAAAGGTATATAAAATTAATTTATTATTTTATAAAAATACGTAATTTTATTTTCTGTTTATATAATAAATATTTAATTATTAATATTTTAAATATCACAACACATAATATATTATACAAGTAGATGATATTGTGTTTGTATATATCAAACTTAATTATTATCTTTGCGGAAATATTAATCGAATAAACCTCATTTATGAGTAATAAAAACAAAAAGCCTGTCTATATCTCTTTCGCAACGCAGAAAGGCGGAGCGGGCAAATCAAGCTTCACCATACTTGTGGCAAGTATCGCCCATTATGTGTTAAAATGTGATGCTGCAATCATTGATTGCGACTACCCGCAGTTATCCATTGCAAACATGCGGAAACGGGAGCTGGAAAACCTTCCTAAAAACGAAACATTAAAAAAACTTGCAGTGACAAAATTTTCAGAACATAATAAATCATCTTATGCCGTTGAAACTGCTACTACAACTGCAGCGATAGAAATGGCTGAAAAAATCACTGCTGGACAAAATAAATTGGATTACGTATTTTTCGACCTTCCAGGGACAGTTAATCAGCCTGGCATTTTGAGCCTGATTCAACAAATGGATTATATCTTCACGCCTATTTCGGCAGACAGGACTGTAATGGAAAGTTCCTTAAGTTTTCTTCTGATGCTTAAGCAACTTTCCAGTGAGGTGAAATCATATGCGTTTTGGAATATGGTGGATGGTCGAGAGAAAACGAACTTGTATAACGCATACAATAAGTTGCTATTGGAATATAAAATTCCGGTTCTTGAAACTAAGATACCTTACTTATTGCGGTTCCATAAGGAAGCTGCCGATTATTCTCAGGAAGGGATTTTTCGTTCAACTTTACTTGCACCTACCCGCTCCATGCTTTCCAGTAGCCATGTCGGCTATTTATGTAATGAAATATTCGAGATAATAAACAAGTGAAAACTAAAGTATTTATGGATTTATGGCTAAAAAAAATCAACTGAGTGAGGCAGAAGTTTTAGCACGTATGGCTGGTAGTTTTCAAAAGCAAACTGAGAAAATAGAAGCAATGCCAGATGCGGTTACTACTACAGAAAATCCTGTTGAATTTCCTGAAAAAGAAAAGAACACAAATCAGCCATTTCCCTCAAAGGAAATTCATAGTAACGGAAATGGAGGGAATGGGAAAAAAAATATGTATGAGGAAAGGTTTTTAAGTAGAACTATTAACGGAGTCTATAGAAGCAACGTTGGAATTAGCAAGGAAACATTATGTATTGCCGAGCGTGTTATCGCCCGTATTTTCGATAATAAAGTAGCCGTAGGCGCATACATAGATAATATTCTTTTGGAGCATTTTAACAAATACAAGAAGGATTTTGAAGTGTGGCTTGCAGAAAGGCCGGTCACAATATTTTGATTTTTTATGATTTATATTATCGGTGTTATGTCGGTTTGGATTTTAGTTAGTATTCTTGTAAAAACCTTGCTTTTTTCGGAACAGGAAAAGCAGGAGCCGGTGGATGGGCTGATGGGTATTGCACATGATGTTTTTCAGTTGGAAAAAGAAAAAACAGTGGAAGATAATATCTCAGATTCATTAGGGAATGATTTATCGGAAGACAATTTTGAGGTGGAATATGACAGTATTGAGATTGATGACAAAGCTATGGTTGATGATGACAACATTGATAATAACACCCAAGAAGGAAGTATTGTCGGGTTTGAAGAAATACAGCAAATGGTCACTGTGGTTGACAATGATAAACCGTTATCTGATTTTGACAATAAAAATTTAGAGGATGTAAAACAGACCATTAAACAAATAAAAGACACGGATTTTTTTGAAAAGATGATAAAAACTAAAGATGAGATATCGCGACGTATAGATGACATACTTAATAATATTAATCAATAATTCTAAATTTAAAAAAAATGAAAAAAAACAAAAACAAATTATTTAAAATTTACGCTACGTTACTCGTGGCATTCTGTATTGTGCTGCTCGTTCCAGAGCTATCCGCGCAGACTTCTGGTATCGCAAAAGCGAAAACGGCGTTGAACACGACGACATCAGAGGTGTCCGGCCTTTATGATACAGCATACAAGGCATTGCTTGCGATTGCTGCGATTGTAGGCATTATTGGAGGTTTTATTGTTTACTCAAAGTGGAGTAGTGGAGACCCCAATGCGACGAAATTGGCCGCGGCATGGTTTGGCGCAGCACTGTTTTTAGCAGCCGTTGGTGTATTTATTAAAGCAATATTCTTGTAGGATGGAATATCAAGTATTTAAGGGCATAAACAAAACTGTTGAGTTTAAAGGTTTACGGGCGCAATATCTGGTATATTTCGTCGTGGGTATTATTATCCTGTTTATGCTCTTTATAATACTTCGTCTGTTTAATGTGAATATTGTGGGTAGCCTTATCACTGTTATTGGACTGGCGCTTATGCTTATAGTTTCTGTATTTCGCATGAACTCCAAATATGGTCAATATGGATTGATGAAAAAACAGGCGCGACGCAGATGTCCTCGCTTTTTGATTTCCAGAAAGAGTTTTAAACATATTTTCTCTATAAGTTTTATTAAAACGAAAAATAAACCGTGAAAAATATCCTGCCAACCAGCACTGTTGAAAACCGTAACCCTATCTACAAGATAGAAAATGGATTTATTATATCCAAATACGCGGATATAACAATTCCATTTGTGGTCGATCTGCCGGAAATATTTACGCTTACACAGGAAGAGTATGCAAGCATTCATGCGGTCTTTACCAAGGCTATAAAAATACTCCCGGATTACACCGTAGTCCATAAGCAGGATTGGTTTATTAAAGAAACTTACACGCCACATCATGAATCCAGTGATTTTTTAACAAAAACACATGAGATGCATTTTATTGAGCGCCCATATTTATCACATAAGTGCTACTTGTTTATCACAAAAACCACGAAAAACAATGCTCGTAAAATGTCCTTGACCACATCACTCTGTCGGGGGCGGCTGGTCCCTCGCGAAATGCTTTCATCCGATGTGATAAACAGTTTTGAAGAGACTGTAGGGCAGTTTGCCAGTATTTTAAGTGAAAGTACTTATTTTAAAATGAAGAGATTAACCGATGAAGTCGACATCTGTAATTTATTGGATAAATACATTACCCTTGACGGCGCGACAGAAAAAGTAGTATTCAAAGATATTCAGTTTAATCCAGAAAATATTGTCATTGGTGATAAAAAAGTATGTGTGCATACATTGTCAGATATAGACGATTTACCATTCACGGTTAGTCCGGATTGCAAGTATGAAAAATTATCTACCGATAAAAGTGACTGTACGCTCAGCTATGCTGCTTCGGTAGGATTATTACTTCCATGCAATCATACATATAACCAGTATATCTTTATTGACAACCATCAGGACAATATTCGCAAATTAGAATCACAAAGCAAACGGATGTTTTCACTGTCCCGCCTCTCCCGCTCTAACATGGTAAATCACGAGCAAATAGAAAGCTTTTTAAATGCCATTCACGAAGGAGGCCATTTAACGATCCGTGCGCATTTTAATGTGGTTGCATGGGCAGATAGTGATGCCGAGCTTAAACGAGTGAGAAATGATGTGGGTTCTCAAATCACGGCAATGGACTGTAAGGCCCGCCATAATGTTGTTGATGCACCTGTGCTATTTTGGGCAGGTATGCCGGGCAATGCGGCGGATTTTCCAAGTGAAGACACTTTTATGACTTTCTTGGAAGTCGCTACTTGTTTCCTTACCTATGAAACGTGCCAAAGGGATTCCCTGTCTCCATTCGGGATTAAACTTACCGATCGAAATACCGGTAAGCCGTTACATGTAGATATTTCGGATGCACCGATGAAACGCGGGATAATAACAAATCGGAATAAATTCATACTCGGGCCGTCCGGTTCCGGCAAGAGTTTTTTCACCAATCACATCATGCGACAATACTACGAGCAAAATTCGCACATTGTCCTCGTAGATACCGGCAACAGTTATTTAGGACTATGTCAGTTAATAAATAAAAAAACGAGCGGTAAAGATGGGATTTATTTAACTTACACCGAAGAAAATCCCATTACATTCAATCCGTTCTATACGGATGACGGTATTTTTGACATTGAAAAGAAAGAGAGTATTAAGGCGCTTATTTATGCGTTATGGAAAAAGGACACGGAAACGTCGTCACGGGCTGAAGAAGTTAATTTATCCAATGCGGTAAACGGCTATCTCGAACTTATAAAAAGAGACCAGTCCATCATTCCGTGCTTTAACACATTTTACGAATATGTCGGCAATAACTATCGGGAAATTGTTGTTAGAAAAAAAATAAAAGACAAGGATTTTGATATCGACAATTTTTTAAATGTCCTTGAACCCTATTACAAGGGCGGGGAATATGATTATTTATTGAACTCCGATAAACAATTAGACTTATTGAACAAGCGGTTTGTTATTTTTGAGTTGGATAACATTAAAGACCATAAAATATTGTTTCCGGTGGTTACTATTATCATCATGGAAACATTCATCAATAAGATGCGCCGGTTAAAAGGCATACGCAAGGTGATTTTAATCGAAGAAGCATGGAAAGCCATCGCCAAGGAGGGGATGGCTGAATACATAAAATACTTGTTTAAAACTGTTCGCAAATTCTTCGGCGAAGCTATTATTGTCACGCAGGAAGTCGAGGATATTATCCACTCGGAAATAGTAAAGCAATCTATCATTAATAATTCCGACTGCAAAATATTATGCGACCAGCGAAAATATATGAACAGGTTTGAAGATATACAAGCTTTGCTTGGATTGACGGAAAAGCAGAAGGCGCAAGTACTGTCACTTAATCAAAACTTGGATCCACACCGTGTATATCGGGAAATATATATTGATTTGAATGGTGCGCACTCGGCGGTGTATGGGGTAGAAGTTTCGCCGGAGGCCTATTTAACATACAGTACGGAAGAAACAGAAAAAACGACCCTGTTTAATCTTGCTAATGAGCGTTATAATGGGGATTTAGAAATGGCTATCAGAGATATGGTTAATGAGCAAAAAATAAAATGATGAAAAAAATTATTGCTGTATTATTACTTTCGTTTACGCCATTGTTGCCTTCTTCGGGACAAATGGTCGTATCAGACCCTGGACATACTGCCGCCAGTGTATTGGGGCATTTTAAAAGTTTGGAAGAATCAATAAGGAGTGGCGTTCAATTGCTCAATCAATTGACGGTTTTGAAACAAACCTATGAGAATATGAAATCACTCAAAGAAACTTTTGATAAAATAAACCAGTACATCTATGATATACAGGAAATAATTGATGCGGCGCAAAGTTTAATAAACATAATACAAAGAGCATCGGATATTTATAAACAAGCAGTAAGGTCAAATATGTTTAATTTGAACGAATTGACATATTTCATGGACTATTTAAATTTCGCCATCGAACAAGGAACACGGAATGTAGGAAAAATTAAAGATTATGTGACTTCAGGTAAATGGCGATTTACAGATAAAGAAAGGAAAGAGGCTGTTGAGGCTGCTGCCGGAGAAACAGGAGAAATTGAGGCGGGACTGTGGCTTATACAAGAACAAATGAAACGCGCTATTGAGCAACGCAGGAAAATAGATTATATGAACAAAAATAATTTGTTTGGCGTAGCGGAATCATACTACATAAATAAAGGAGGAAGGCTGACACTTGGTGCGGAACTTGTTTATGCTGTGTCAAAAGCAGTGGACAAGACAATTCCAGATACACAATCTGTTGAAAGTACTGCCAGAAGCGCTGCAAAAAAAACCACGGATTTATATGATAATTTTAAAAAACTATTTTTTGCACTATCTGCCTTTGTCGCACTTATTGGCGCTTTTCGGGTATATCGCAAGTTTAACCTCGAAGAGGACGGGCTGGGTAAAACAGCCGCTATATGGTTCACCTCTGCTTTAACTATATTCATACTTGGCTCAATAGTAGAATTATTTTTATTTTAATTATGTTTAATTTAGACTTTGAAAAAACATTTCAAGACATTTTTGATAAACTATCCGTAAGGATAGCTGATATAGGTTCCATAGTGGCCGGCATCATCGGTATAGGAGCATTATTTTATTTTGCATGGAAGACGTGGGGCGCTTTGGCCCGAAATGAATCTATTGACTTATACCCTCTTCTAAAACCGTTAGTAATTGTGTTTCTATGCCTGAATTTTTATACTGTCGTAATTACGCCTGTCCATTATATCTTAGCACCACTCAGAAGCTATACTATAACATTGAGAGATAACGTCGTGCAAGAACATGCAGCCCTATACCGACAAATACAAGATAAGGCAAAAGCTGATAAAGAAAGATTACAAAGAGAACAAAAAGAAAAATTAAGAGCGGCTAACAGTCGTAGCTGGAGTGGTCGTGTTAATAATTTCCTTGAAGAATACGTTAGTGACCCCGTAAATGAAATCCTCTACTGCGTTAGCGACGAAGCCATATTATCTTACTTGGGTTTTGATGGCTTCACTTTAGCCGGCGCTGTGATGGAAATTTTAATCTCCGTACTTTCATTGGCTAAAGATGTGGTCTGGTTTGTTATAAATTGTCTGCGATTATTTTTTTTGATCATTTTGGGAATGATTGGGCCAATAGCATTTACGCTAAGTTTATTCCCAAGTTTTGAGGGCAGTTTGTCGAACTGGTTTGCAAAATATATTAGTATTTACTTATGGGCGCCTGTTTGTAATATTATTGGCGTCGTTTTATCTCAAATAGAATGTTTGATGATGGACAATCTGTCATTTTCTCAAGATAACGCCTGGTCTATTGGCACTGTGCTCATTATTTTCTATGTAATTGGTATTGCCTCTTACTTGTCGGTTCCTACCATTGCAACATGGGCAGTGCAGGGCGGTGCAAGTGCTATGGAATTAAGCAGCACCTTGCAGGGTGCAAGAAAAGCCGCTTTAATTGCCGGCGGGGCAGGAGCTGCTGCCAGTGGAAGAATGTCCGGAAGTATTAAAGAAGGTGTTAAAAATATAGTCAGTAAATTTAAAAAGTGAAATGTTTAAATCTTTAAAAAATATCGAAACAGCGTTTCAATTAACGAGACTGTTAAGTATAATAACAGTAGTGGCATGTGCTGTCATTGTCATTTATATTAAATATTCTTCCGATAAAATGATTGCAAAGGAGCGCGAGAAAATATATGTATTGGACAAGGGTAAATCATTAATGTTGGCATTGTCCCAGGATATGGCCCAAAACCGGCCGGCCGAAGCGCACAATCATGTAAGAATGTTTCATGAGTTATTTTTCACCCTGTCGCCGGATAATGCGGCGCTGAATCATAATATCCAGCGTGCACTGTATTTAGCCGACCGGAGTGCGTATGACTACTTCAATGACCTGAAAGAGGCCGAGTATTACCGCCGGCTAATTTCAACCAACACGCTACAACGGATACAAGTAGACAGCATAAAATTCAATTTCGAGCAGTATCCGTATGAGGCACATACTTATGCACAACAATTTATAACAAGAGGCAGCAATGTTACCACACGCAGCCTCATTACTGCTTGCTATTTGGAAAACACCGTACGCAGCGAAAATAATCCGCACGGTTTTTTAATTATACAATTTAAAGTGCTTGAAAATAAAGAATTATCACGTGAAAAAAGAAATTAACTATGGAAAATGAACAACTGCAACAGTCAAAACCCGAAAAACAGCCTGAAAAGGCAAATAAAGCAAAGCAAATACTTGCTTCCATGAGCACAAAAGAG
>JAISDH010000355.1 GCA_031264975.1 Bacteroidales bacterium | reverse complement strand
GCAAAAAGATTACCTGTAACCCGTGTCGGAACCTGCGCAGAATAGAAAAAACCATCCAATTGAAAACGCCAATAAGCGCCAATGGGCGCACGCGCTTTGCCGCCGATATATTGCTTGTAATAAAGCCCTAAACCGTGTACGTTCAACGGAGATATGGCAGGCAAATAATCCGCAAGCGTACTTACATATTCAGGATAGTCGAATCTTGTTTTAAACCAATGATATGTTGCGCCAACCGTACCTTTTTTCCAGGCAATAAACTCCATGCCCGGCGAAATGTCATAATTGAAAGCATAGTACTTATGCCAATGACTACTGTTGTCGAAAAAGTTGGGATTACCCCATGCTGGCGAAAAGTTGACGGTGAAGTTAAAGAGTACCCTGCGACCCAAAAACGAACCGTTACTTTGTGCCAAACTATGACCGCACAAACCTGAAAATATGCCTATAAGCATTACTGTTTTTATGATTTTCATTTCTTACCTCCTTTTTTTACTTCATACAAACAATCATACATAAAAGCATGAATTAAACCCTCCGTACAATGCGCTCTTTCTCTGTAATCATTGGCAGAATAGAGTACCTGCCCGTCTTTCAGATTCACGATAGAAAAATAACTGATAGCGTTACGACGCGGCAAAAAGAGCCGAGCGATATGCGCAGGCGATACATAAAAACAGATTGCAGACAGCATTACATTCTGTACTTTAGCATAAGTAACCATTCCGCGCGGCTGCACAACGGCGGACGTCATCACAAGATATTGACAATTCGGAGCTATCTCTTCGAGGTCAACGGCATAGTAAGGTTCAATATGGTTCTCTATACTATATATGTACGCAATCCAATCGCATAATTTGCCATAGCTGTTATATTGTGCCGCGCTGTATTGTCCTACCTGCGCGTCGTCCAAAAACTCATTATCTATTTTTAATCGCTCAACACTCTTTTTGATAGCTTCCTTCAAATGTTTTTCTCCCTGTTTGCTTTGGGGTTCGGAATATTGCTCTTTCTTTACAAAAATATAGTTGGGCTTCATAAAGAGTAATTTGTCATTTTTCAAATGCAGCTTAACCGGTTGCTTCACCGCATCCAAAATTTCGGCGTCTTCCAACTCATTTTGTCGTTGTTGTACAAATGCGACAAAGGCTTCATCCTGTTTCAGGTCGCCCAACATGTAATTGAAGGTCTTAAATTTATCGGAAGGTTTGATTTTTGCTTCCGTTTTTTGCTGTTTAATCCGATTGTATTTGTTGACGGTTTCCTGAACTTCCGTTTGTGGTTCGTCGGCAATAGAGTCGACGTTGGCGCCCATTGGGTAATCGCAAAAATTATCTAGCTTGAGTTTAAAAGTTTTGACCATATCGGTAACTAAATTGTTTGCCATTTTCGTCAAGAAAAGATTATCCGGTTGGCGAGTTTTGGCTGTCCACAACATTCTTAGCGCTAATAGATTTAGTTCCTGCCTGCTCAATGCGTCTAAAAAATACCATGTCCCTTGCTGTTCGCCCTCTACATCCGAAACTTTCCTCAAAACGTCTCGTATGCTGCCGTTGGTTTTATGCTTACTCATTCCATACATGGATATTGCCATCGCATTGTAGAGAAAATCGGTATAAGGATTCGGTTCAGGCGTTACCTTAAACAAAATATACGCATTGTAAAAAGCATGAGCAAATTGATGTCTTACAATCCACTGATTGATACATTCCAAACGCGCCATATCTCGAATTTCATTGAAAAGCGTTTCAGGTTGAACAAAATCAAGTCTTCCGTTATTTTCTTTGTTTGCAATGATAGCCGCTACAGCCGCGCGGCGTTTGGCAATGTTGGGATGCGTACAAAGCGTGTCCATATAGTCGTCGCGATTGCTAATCGGTTTCACATTTTGCATAAAATATTTTTCGGGAAACTGATAATAACTGTTCTCTACAAAACTGCGATCGAAACGGATATTGTCGAAAGGTAAATGTCCGTATTGCAGCACGTCAAAAGCGCCGTCTATCGCAGTATAACTATAGTTGGAAGCGCTGTAAAAACGAACGATTCCCTTCGTATCGGCTTCGCTTTCCTGGTCGCGCGAGGCAAGATGACGTTGCAAAAAACGATTCACATTATCGTCGGAAGCGCTCTCTATGTAATGATGTTTCAACACATAATGTATCAATTCATGCGCCAGTACAAAAGCCAGCTCCGCCTCATTCGACGCCTGAGCCACCAAACCGATATTGATTAACAAAATACCTCTCTCATTGGCGTAAGCATTTACAACAGGCGATTTTACCACCAAAAGCGTTATCTCTTTTTTTAATTCCGGTTCATTGACCAATATATTGTCTAATATCTTATCCATGTATTGATTAACAGGCGAACCGTAAACTATTTTTCCGCGCTGCAACAGATATTTCAACCCGCTATCCTTCTTATCCTGCAACACTTCCTGTATTGCCGGAGGAAACGCTCCTTTTGATTGAAGGGCAAGAGGATTCTCCAACGCCGATTGCGCATTCGCTATTCCTGCCACAGTCAAGAGCAGGAATAGCGTTATGTAATTTTTCATACAACGGATTTATTTTGCTCTTATTCAAGATTTATAATTTCCAAATTCACCTCTTTGGTCGTACCCGTAGCAATCAGCAATTTGTTTTCGTCTTTGATTAAAATACTTTGGATGCTCCTGTCGCCGCTTCCGTTTTTATTGGTAATGAAGGTCATTTCGGACGAGGCTCCATTGCTGACTTTATTGCAGACAATAACAGGTTTGGAAGGATTATTTCCGTCAAAAGTTTTATCTGCGGTTTTATCTTCAAGATTCTTTGGATTTTCATTAAAAAGATAGTAAATATCATTCTCCACTGAAAAGACATGGCAAGAAACGTATTTTCTGAAATTACTTTTTTGGAAACGGTTGTAGACGTCATAATTTTCCACAACGCCGTCGGAACCGGCAAAAGCCGTCATAATATCGCCTTTGAGATAAAATGGGACGTTAGGATTAGATTGAGAATGTACTACTACCATAGCCTGCTGTTCGCATACGATAGCTAATTTGCCATTTGCCAATTCTTCAATCTTCTTGATAGCGATATTAAATTCATATTTTTTCGGCGTAATACCCCATATTGGCGATACTGTCTTTGATTTAACCTCCATTGGTGGAATTTTGGAAATACTATTTTCTGTTACCTCAAGTTTATCGGCGTCAAATATAACGGTCTGCAAATGGGTAGGATGGTCGTCCTTTCCTTCCGAAAAGAGACAGGCAAAAAAGAGATTACCGCTGCGTAATGCTTTGAGACTTATATCGGACAAATTTTTCTTATCCAGCGGAATAGAAACATAATCCTGATTATTTTCTCCAACGCGGGTAAGGTCAATATAGGTCATTTGGTCAGCGGAACGCTTATTGTTTGGCGCTGAAGTAAAGGCGATAGAAATAACTCCCGCATCAGAAACCGTCAATGATTGAATTGAAAAATTTTCGTTACTAAGTTTTAATTTTTCAGTAGTTTGCCAAAGAATCTCTCCTTCCCGATTAAGCAGAAAGACATGATATTCTTCAAATTTTTCCGCTTGATTTTCCGCTAAAAATACAACGCCGAATTTTGTTTCATCCG
>JAISDH010000289.1 GCA_031264975.1 Bacteroidales bacterium | reverse complement strand
TCAAAAATATTCTTCCATTAAATCATTATCTATGCTGATTTTTTATAATTTTGCAGCTCTAAAATAAAATCTTATTTAAAAGGTACATGAATATAGAAGGTAAACTTATTATTTTTTCAGCGCCTTCAGGAACAGGTAAAACAACAATTGTCAAGCATTTGCTACAGTCGGATTTACCGTTGGAATTTTCTATTTCCGCGACAAGTCGTCCTGTTCGGCAAAATGAAATAGAGGGGAAAGATTATTATTTCTTTACTCCCGAAATATTTAAGGAGAAAATTGAGAACAAGGAGTTTTTGGAGTGGGAAGAGGTTTATCCCAATCAATTTTACGGAACTCTTTTTACGGAAGTTAATCGTATTTGGGCAAATGGAAAACATGCTTTATTTGACGTAGATGTAATAGGCGGACTGAATATGAAAAACCAATATCCGGAACAATCGCTTGCCTTATTTTTAATGCCGCCGTCTTTGGATGTATTGGAAGAACGGTTAATTTATCGAGGGACAGAATCAGAAGAATCTATTAATAAACGGAAAGATAAAGCAGAATATGAACTTCGTTTTGCCGATAAATTCGACAAGATTATTATCAATGATATTCTGGATGCAGCAAAAAAAGAAGCATACAGAATTATCAAACATTTTTTATCTAAACAAAATTACTAAATGAATACTCCTTTAATCAGTATTATTACAATTGTTTATAACAGTGAGAAATATATCGAAAAAACAATTAAAAGTCTCCAGGAACAAACGTCTCGAAATTTTGAATACATTATCATTGACGGTAATTCAACCGATGAAACATTAAATATCATATCAAAATACAAAAATTCCGTCGATATCCTAATCAGCGAGCCGGATAAGGGCTTGTATGACGCAATGAACAAAGGATTACATTATGCAAGAGGCAAGTACGTTTGGTTTATTAATTCCGGAGATAGAATTTTTTCTTCTGATACTGTGGAAAAAATAGAAAACCTTCATAAACAATATTCCTCTGCGGATATATTTTACGGTCAAACACAGTTGATTGATGCGCGTGACAATGTAACCGGAATGCGTCGCAAAGTTGCTCCCGAATGTCTGACGGCAAAAAGTTTGACAATGGGGTTGGTTGTATGTCATCAGTCTATTTTGGTTAAGCGTGAAATTGCTCCCTTATACAACCTTTCTTATAAAATAGCAGCAGATTACGAATGGGTTTTAGCCTCTCTGGAAGCGTCTAACGAAATAGTAAATACTCATTTGATTTTATCGAAATTTTTAGAAAACGGTTTTTCTTCCCATAACGTAAAACACGCATTAAAAGACCGTCTCCTTATTATGTTGAAACACTATGGGTTCTTTACGACCTTTTATGCCCATATCCGTATAACAATCCAATATATTAAAGATAAAACCAACCGTTCAACTCCTTCCTCTCTTTCTTCATAATTACACAATCCCGCAAGATGTGTAATTTTGCAAATATTTTTAATCGAATAAACTAAACATGCAAGATACATCATTGATTGAGAATAAAAACACGCGTAACAGGTGGTCAGTTAAAAAAATCGGAATTATTTTTTGTTCCGTTCTTTTTTTCTTTCTATTATTTTTCACTATTCTGGCTTTTGTATTTCAGGATAAAATTGCCGATATGTTTCTTATGCAATTATATAACTCTACAAAAGTAGAAATCAAACATAAGGATATATCTTTTAGTTTGATACGCAAATTTCCCATGGCGTCTTTACAGGTCAATGATATTCAAGTTCAAGACTTGCAGGGGGAAAATATTTTATTGCAGGCGGAAAAGATATTTTTACAGTTTAATATATTGGATTTGTTGCGAAATAATTATACCATTCGTCGAATAGATATTTCCGACGCAGATTTACATTTAATTGTTAATGAAAAAGGAGAAAACAATTGGGATATTTTTTTGTTTGACGATTCCACACAGACTAAAAATATAGAGATTCGTTTAAATACAATCCTGTTTAAAAATGTGAAACTGTTATTTGAACATTATCCACAAAAAACAATTATATCTACCGTAGTAGAGCATCTTTCGGCAAAAGGTAACTTTAGTGAAAATATTTTTACTACACATCTGTCGTCTAATATGTTTGTTAATGAATTATCCGTCCATAAAACCATTTACTTATCCAATCAGCATGTTCAACTGTATACAAAACTGCATATTGATACGGAAAAAAATATCTATTCAATAGAAGGAGGAAATTTTGACCTTGATATTTTAAAATTTACGGCAAATGTTACATTGAGCAAATCGGAAGATAAGTATCACTTACAGACACATATCTCTACAAAAAATATTCATATTGATAAGATAATAAAGAAATTGCCGGAATCTATTCGTAAAAAAACAAACATACTGAAACCCATAGGCATTCTTTCTCTCACTTTTGATATGGAAGGAGAAGTAGGCAAGAAGAATAAACTGAATATGAAAGGCAGGTTTGAATGGAAAAATGGAAGTATAGAAAATACGGAAAATAGTATCAAACTTTCAAAACTAAACATGAAAGGAGCATTTACAACCACTGTTCCTCAAACTCTTTCTGCGACTAAAATAGTGATTGATGATTTTTCCGCTAATTTGAATCAGGGACATTTTCAGGGAATGTTAGAAGTGGAAAACTTAAAACAGCCGCTTGTAAATCTGTCAATCAATGGGCAACTTGATTTGGAAGACTTACACAGTTTCCTGCCAACTAATTATTTCTACAAAATGACAGGGAATGCCGATATTGATATTTCCCTGAAAAATAAATTTACGCAGTTGGAAAAAATAATGCCGCAAGATTTTACACATTCTATTATTGAAGGAAATATTGTTTTTACAAATGCTTTACTTCAACTGCGAGAAAATGAAAATATGCTTGAAAACCTGTCCGGTAATTTGCGTTTTGACAATCAGGTGATACATACGGATAAATTAACAGGCGTTATAAAAGGCAATCAATTTGAACTCAATGGAAAAATTGAAAATGTATTTCCCTATATCCTGGATAATGAAAGTCGTTTACATATCAATGCACATGTTTATTTGCCGGAATTGGATATGGACAAATTATTTGCAAAGGAAATAAAAGAAGACAAAAAAAACAGGGAAAAACAACAGGAACAAGAATTGGTTTTTCCGGGAAATTTTGACTTTGAGTTTACTTTTAAAATGGATAAACTTTCCTACAATCAATTTAAAGCACAAAATGCAGCGGGAACAGTTACCTTATTCAAAAACATTTTACGGGTAGAAAATCTCCAAATAAACACTTGCAATGGGAAATTACAGACTACGGGAAGTATTGCACAGACTGCCGATAAAGATTTCTTATTGAAATGTGAAGCAAAGTTGTCGGATATTGATATTCAGAAATTATTTCTTGCATTTACTAATTTCGGGCAGAAAAATCTAACGGATAAAAATATTCATGGCACGGCATACAGCGATGTAACCTTTCAGGCAAAGCTCCAAAAGAATATCACGGTTGTTCCGAGCAGTATTGTTTCGGTCATTGATGTTGTCGTCAAAAATGGAGAATTGAACAATTTTTTACCTTTGGAATCTTTGTCAAAGTTTGTAGAATTGAATGAATTAAAAAATGTTCGATTTGCTGTATTGGAAAATCAGATTCGTATTGAACACTCAACCATAACCATTCCTTCTATGGAAATCAAAAGCAATGCCTTGAATTTATCTCTATTGGGAAAACATACTTTTTCCGGCAATATAGATTATCAAATAAAACTTTTATTGAAAGACGTATTAGGCAAAAAAGTGAAAAACAAAAAGCAGCATGAAGACTTTGGAGAAGTTCTTGACGACAACACCGGATATGTTTATCTGCATCTTTTGGCGACCGGAAACATAGATAAGCCGATATTTAAATGGGATAAAAAATCGGCAAAAAAAGGACTTCAAGAGCAGTTCTCCAGTCAAAAAGACCAAATTCGGGAGATACATCAACGGAATAATCCGCCGTCGTCGCCCGAAAACGTGAAGGAAAAAGAATTGAATAATCCTGATAAACAACAACCGGAAATTGAAATAGATGAAGATTGGTAATACAGATGATTGGAAAGGGAAAAGAACAGATTTTTATCGCTTCCATTGCCATAAAATAAGGCAATCGGATAAACAAATTATCTTCAACTCTATGTATAAAATGAAGATAAAGAAAATTTCATTATAATTTTTTCGTATTTTTGTAAAAATATCGTCAGATGAAAAAAATTGCAGTTGTAATATTGAATTGGAATGGTGAGAGGTTTTTAAAGGATTTTCTGCATTTATTGGTGGAATATACTCCTTCGTGGGCTGAAATTGTGCTGGCAGACAATGCTTCAACGGATGGTTCTGTGGCATTTATTCGTGAATATTTTCCGCAGATACGGATTATTCTTAACGAGAAAAACTATGGTTTTGCTCAAGGATATAATATTGCATTGCAGCAAATAGATACGGAATATTATTGTTTACTTAATTCTGATATAGAAGTGAGAAAGGGTTGGCTTGAGCCGATTGTTGATTTTTTGGATAAGCAGACAGATGTAGCTGTTTGTCAGCCCAAGTTATTATCTTTTTCGGATAAAACCATGTTTGAATATGCCGGAGCTTCAGGGGGATTTATTGACAAATATGGTTATCCGTTTTGCAGGGGGAGGATATTTAACAGTTTGGAAGAAGATAATGGTCAATACGATGATGCAATAGATATTTTTTGGGCGACAGGCG
The DNA here is from genome assembly GCA_031264975.1 of Bacteroidales bacterium. GTDB lineage: Bacteria > Bacteroidota > Bacteroidia > Bacteroidales > WCHB1-69 > JAIROC01. Next base: position 863 of record JAISDH010000289.1, on the reverse strand, counting down.
CATGTATGTTTGTCAGAGCATCTATATATCATGAATTGGGTGGTTTGGATGATGATTTCTTTGCGCACATGGAGGAAATTGATTTTTGTTGGAGGGTGAAAAACGCAGGTTACAGGGTAATGTGTTGTCCTGATTCTGTCATATATCATGTGGGAGGAGGTACTTTACCCAAAAAATCATCACGAAAAACGTTTCTCAATTTTAGAAACAATATTATACTACTGTATAAGAATTTGCCGAAGCGAAGAGTTCCCTGGGTGTTTTTTATTCGGTTCATATTGGATAATATTGCGGCAATACGTTTTCTGTTTGACAGTGGATTTGAAGACTTTGCCGCCGTATATAAGGCTCATTTTTCGTTTTATGCTTCTTTGCGAAAGAATATTCGTAAGCGTAGTTGGATAAAACATAAACATGTGGCTCATATTTACAACAGAAGCATCGTTTTTGATTATTATCTACGGAAAAAGCATCGTTTTTCTGATTTGAAATCTTCCCGTTTCAGTAAATAATTAACCTTTTCCCTTCAATAGTAGAAAGATTCAATCTTTTGAGAGGCGCTATAAAAAGTCGATTGTGGCGCTTCAATTTTTTTTATATTACATTTGTAGACGTCAATATTTTTTTTGACTTGAATAAAAAAAACTTGCAACAAATACACTGTCTCAAACTGTTTATCAACTTCTGTATAAGCGTTTTTGTATAAATATACTTGAATATCTACACAATAATGGGTGTGAAAAATTTTTTTTCAATTAAAGATTTGTATTGTTTTTTTATTTATCTTTGCAGCAAAATTAATACATTTATTATAGTAACATTAAAATAATTAAAGAGATGAAAAAAATTATTCTTTTAGCAAC
>JAISDH010000250.1 GCA_031264975.1 Bacteroidales bacterium | reverse complement strand
GCAGAACTTTCAAGAAATTGAAAATAATTGCATGCTTTTATACGCGAACTTGAGATTTTGCGTTTACATTACAGTCTATTTGAAAGTAGATTACAAAGATAAGGATTTTCAAAGCTTTTCTATAAAATAGTTTCTGGCTTTTCTTTCTTTGGTATTCAAATAATTGCAATAAATTTTTTCAATTTATATCCTGTAATAAAGTATAAATTATTATTGAAATGGTATTAGAAATGAAATATATTATCTCTGTTTTTTTTATTTGTTTGTCCATGCAGCTCATTGCAAAGGATAAGATTATGTATTCAAAGCAAACTCAAGTTGATACTTGCTTTCCGGAACTCAAGATAGAACACAAATCTCTACTTAAAGCGATTGACAAAATAAATATGAATTATTCTGATAATTATTTACATACTTTATCTGTTTACAACTATCATTTAAACGCCAATGAAAATACAAAGCAGTGGGAAATTATTTCATCCGTTCTTTCAAAAATAGAAACGGCAATAGAAAAAGAAAAAGAGATAATTCATTGTCCGAATATTGCAGAAATTTATACCATGAAAGCAATTGCTTTATTGTATCGGAAAAATTATACGGACGCATATCAATTGTTTGATAGGGTAGTTAGAGATTACAAAAATACAACAAGCTGGATGAATGCTTATCTTTGGTTAGCCCATACGTCCATTTATATGGAAAAATATGATACCACAAGGCTGGTATTACAATCTATTGCGGAAACGCTTGATACAACAAATATGGAGACCCTTGTTCGATATGAAATCCTTTCCGCCGACCTTTCGCTTAAAACATTTGATGATGAATCCGCATTAAATCATCTGTTGAAAGTGGAACAAATGCCTCTGTCCCGAAAAAACCATACACGGATTAAATTTATTATTGCTCAAGTTTATACACAAACAGGCAAATATAAGGAGGCTATTCCTTATTATAATAAAATAATAAAGCCGTTATGTGGCGCTGATAATCTTATGAAATCGTACGCGGTTGTGTACAAACATTTTTGTGAAAGACTAATAGAAATAGAAGAAGAACAGACATATCTTGCTCTGGAGAACGCAAAGAAAGAGAACATCTCCGAATCAAAAGAATTTGAGCCAACCATTGTTGAAAGTTATCATGACAGTTCATATATATATATGGATTATCCTTATTATTTTAATGATGTGGCAGCAATGTTTTTTCTGGATGAATCCATTGTGGATAAAGAATCGGAATCATTTGATGATGAAGACAGCATAGATTATATTGATGATTATTCCGAAATGCACCTGAGCAATGAAATGTTGGAGACCATTTTTGAAAATTGGGATTCTATTTCCATTCATATTCCAAAAACGGATTTCAGTTCCATGACAGACACCATCTATCTTCCGTTAACAGAAGCCGGAACCGCCTATTCTTTGCCTCATTTTAATCCGATACTTTCCCGTTTCGGCTGGAGACGCTATCGATACCATTATGGGGTTGATACTAAAAATTCTGTAGGAGACAGTATATTATGTGTTTTTGACGGCATTGTTCGCATTGCGAAACGTAACCGTACTTATGGAAATGTTATCATTGTGAGGCATTATAACGGATTGGAAACATTTTATGCTCACTGTTCCAAATTATTGGTAGAACAAAATCAAGAAGTAAAAGCAGGAGAATTAATTGCCTTAGTAGGCAGCACCGGACGTTCCACAGGTCCTCATTTACATTTTGAAACCAGATACAAAGGAGCGGCGTTCAACCCGGAATATATGATTGACTTTGAAAACGGAAAACTTATTTCCGACACATTGATGATAACAAAAGAGACGTTTAATTATCGTCGTTCCGGAAATTCATCCGCAACATCTCCTTCTCCTGCCGATGCTGTTTACTATAAAATTCGTTCGGGTGATACCCTTTCAGTTATTGCCAGAAAATACAGAACAACAGTTAATAATATAAAACGACTGAATGGATTGAAATCGGATTTTATTCGGGATGGTCAACGTATACGTGTTTTGTGAAATAATAAGGATAAAAAGATAGCGTTCACTATTAAGAAAGTTAGACATTGTGAAATATAAGTTCAATCATAAATCATTATCTTTTGAGAAAGCAAAAACAACCCCTTTTCATCTATTCAAGATGATATTCTCATACATAGCAACCGGCGTCGCTTTTGCTGTGGTTGTGCTTGTTATCTGGACAGTATTTTTTGAATCTCCAAAGGAAAAACGTCTCAAACGGGAATTACTATTCTATAACCAAACAATTATATCCATTGAGAAACGAATGGATTTGCTATCAAAAGTATTGCAAGATATGGAAGAAAAGGATGATAACTTGTATCGTGCCATTCTTGAGGCGGAGCCTGTAGGCAGAAGTTTGAGTATTCAGGATTTTGAGGCTCAATATGCAGACCTTTTATCAAAAAATCAGTCCGATGTATTAAACCAAATACAACTAAAAACAAGTATTCTTACGCAACGTACGCAAACACAACTCAACTCTTATCAGGAACTTTGGAAACTGGCTCAGGAAAAAGAAAAAATACAAGCCTCAATTCCTGCCATCTCTCCTGTTAAGAATCCCGTATTGGTATCGGGGTTTGGTATGCGTTATCACCCTATTTATAAGATATTAAGGCGTCATACGGGTGTTGATCTCATTGGCAAAAAAGGAACTCCCATATATGCTACAGCTGACGGAACAGTATCCATAGAACAGGAAGGTACGGGATATGGTGTAGCAGTACTCATCAATCATGGACGGGGCTATCAAACTTTATATGCTCATTTATCGAAAACGAACGTCAAGCCGGGGCAAAGGGTAAGGCGCGGAGATATAATTGGATATATGGGAAGTACAGGCTTGTCGGTAGGGGTTCATTTACATTATGAAGTGATAAAAAATGGCGAGAAAGTAAATCCTATCCATTATTTCTTTGGAGACCTTACTCCCGAAGAATATAATGAAATACTAAAACAGGCGTCCGAAATAAATCAATCCTTATCATAATCCGAATCCGGATAAATTCATCTGTAGACTTGTCTCAAAATGGATATTTGACGGGGGGTGATTTGTTATTTTTGTCTTGCTCATTTTGAGCAAAAGTTTGAAGTTTTTCCTTCATTCGCGGAAAAAAACGACATATTTTTTCCCGAAAAGAAAAATTGTTGTGATGAAAATTGTTGATAAAACCACGAACGATAGGTGTAGTCTATTGTTTAGTAGTTGTTTATACATGTGAATAACGTCGCAAAAAAAAATGCTTTTTTTCGTCCGAGCAAACGAATAAATGTATAATTTTGCAGGTAAATAAATAAATATATAATTCAAATTATTAATAACAAAAAAGTAATACTAGTATGAAAAAATTATTTGCACTGTTAGTTGTTGCTGGGATGGTTTTCATCTCTTGCGGTAACAAAACAGAAGAAGCTGTTGCTGAAGAAGCAACCACAGAAACAGAAGTTGTAGAAGAAGCTACTCCACAAGAAGAAACTCTTCCTGTAGAAGAAGTTCCAGCAGAAGAAGCTCCGGCAGAAGCTGCTCCAGCAGAATAGTCTGTGAAACAAAGAAGAAAAAAACCGCAGTCATGCGGTTTTTTTTATGTGGATAAAGATGCGTATAAACAGAAACTATCATTTTGATTCTTATTGTATTCATGGAAACATCGTACTATTCATATTCAATTATGGAGTTTATTCAAGAGTTTAATTTGACGGGGATTTTTATTGGAATATATACTTTTCTCATCATCGGGATTTTTCATCCTGTTGTGATTAAATGTGAATATTATTTTGGAGTCCATTGTTGGTGGATATTTTTATTGTCAGGCATTGGCGGGGTAGTTGCTTCGTTGGTTGTAGAAGATGTTTTGTGGTCGTCGTTATGGAGTATTTTTGCCTTTAGTTCATTCTGGAGCATTTTGGAACTCTTCAAACAGCGTAAACGAGTAGAAAAAGGATGGTTCCCAAAGAAAAGATAACAAAAGAAAAGTAATGAAAATCATGAAACATTCCGTCCGCATAACATCTTCTCCAAAATAAAAACACGGAAAGACGCTTTATTGACGTCACTCCTTTTGTTCGGCGAAAGTACTTTTGTTGCATCGCTGTTAGAAACAATCAAAAGACCTCGCCGAACGGAGTGAGCCAAAAACATAAAACAAGGACTAAATTATTATCACTAAAACTTTTTCAATTTGGGCTATTCAATAAATAAGTCTACCCTTTGTATATATATACAATTTTACTGCCAAATTGTTTGAAAGCGATAAATAAATTTGTA
>JAISDH010000211.1 GCA_031264975.1 Bacteroidales bacterium | reverse complement strand
CTTCCTTCAACGGAATAATATTGATTTCCGAAAAGAAATCAGCGCCTTTATCGTCCATCATTTTGATATCGCCGGCGTCCAGCAGGTAAACATAATGGTTTGTATGTTCCGTCTTTTTTCCCTGCGAACAGGCGCAAATAACAGTAAAAACAAAAAACAGATAAACGAATATTTTCATTCTTTCGTTTAGGGATTTATTCATTAGAAATTTACCTTTTCTCTTGACAGTTGTCCGTTGTCTTCTAAAATTTGATACAACATGTCGACTCGAGTGTTGAGTGTCAATCCATCCAAAATATCTGCTTTAGCAGAAGATATTTACTTTTTTAAATCCGCCTGCACCCTGTCAATCTTTTCGTCTACTCTGTCTATTTTAGAATCCAGTGTGTCAATTTTAACATCCAGCTTGTTGATGTCTGCTTTCAATTCCACCTGCAAGTTTTTGACTGCATCTGTCAAGGCGTCCAGTTTCTCGTCTTTAGCGCCTGCTGATTTGGAGCGCAATATCAAAAACCACATCCCGCTCAGCAATACAGCAATTATACCTATTATTATGCTTAATCTTTCTATGTCTATGTCCATATCTTTTTCCTTAAAAAAATTAGAATACAAAAGTAACTATTATTTATTAAATAAACCGAATTTCATTTGAACATCGTGTTTTGTTTCTGCGATAAATTTTAAACGAATTACATATCTTCCAGTGAAAGTCCCTTATATTCAAGATTAAAATCGGGATATTTTTGAACTGTATCATTAGACTTCTTTTCGAGCAAAGGGATACTAATCCGTTTTTTATTTCGTTTCACTTTGTAGAAGCACAGCTGTTTTTCCATTTCGTTCAATGCGACAATATCAATTTCGTCTTCACCCTTTTTATTCCAGTAATTACCGATTTCGGAAAAGCGTTTCGATTCTGCCAGAAGTGAACGGAAATATTTTTCCAGCATCAGACCGCTGTAAGTTTCATAGTCACGTTCCACAATATTGCGCACATAGTCCAAATTTCCGATTTCGACAGCGCTGCGGTATTTGTAGATAAAGCGAAACCAGAAATTCAGGAAATTGTCTTCTATCAGGTATTTATTGTATCGGCTGCCTTCCTTTGCGCCAAAAGGGCGATTGCGTTTAATCAGATTATAATCTTTTTCAAGTCTTTCCAGATAGCCGCCAACAGGCATATTCAAAGTACTTTCCATATCAGCCCTGTCGGTTTTTGAAGAAGCAATAAGCGAAAGTATCGAAAAATAATTCCCGTAATCCTTGCCAAATTCATCCACAAGCACAGCTTTGCCTTCATCCAGGAAAAATGAACCTTCCTTAAAAACAGCATCCAGTATTCGCTTCTTTGTAAACGACTTGTTGATAACAAACTGTTCGACGTACTTGGCAATCCCGCCTGTAAGCATGTAGAAAGCCAAAAGATCTTCGGGAGTATAATTAGGATGAAAATCGCACAGTATCTGCTTGATCGTGCTTACGGCAAACGGTTTTAATATAATTTTCGCTGTTGCCCTGCCGAAAAGCGGTTCTTTTGCATTTTCGAATATCCTTTTCATCATCGAATAAATAGACCCGCAAAGTATCAGGTTGATTTTTGATGTTTCCTTATATGAATCCCAAATATTCTGGATTTCGCTGAAAATAGAAGGATTAATGTTTGCAAATTCCTGAAATTCATCAATACTCAAAGTAAACTGCCGTGATTGCGACTGAATCATCAGCGCCTTGAACAGCTGGGCAAAATTTTGAAAACGTCCAAGTGAAACAGACAGTTTGCTTTCTGTTTCCTGCACAAATTCCTCGCAAAGCAACACTTCATTCTTCTTTGCGACAAAGAAATAAAGTGCGGTTTTCGACGAAGCGAAAGCATTTTTCAGCAAAGTAGTTTTACCCACTCTTCGTCTTCCCATAAGCAGAGTCATCCGGGCAGAAGAATTTGAGTCTTCTTCTATGTTTCTTAAAATATCTATTTCCGATTCTCTATCGTAAAACTTCATATTATGCTTGTTATCCACATATTATATTCGCCTGAACAGGTAATGCAACCCCCGTTGCAGCAACTGCTGTTGCGTTATGCGATTCATTTGGAATCTTTTTCTTTCCGATTTTTCCTGTCTAAATACCAAAGTCCAAGACTCGCGCCATATCCAACTATTATAGCCCCTATAATCTCGCTTTTAAGAGATTCACTTCCCTCCGTCGAGAAAATCATTCGCATAAAACGCATCCCGAAGAAAAATAACACGGGAGTTGTGCACAATAGAATTAATCTTATTTTTTTCATCATTTTATTTATTTAATTTTATTAATCATGATGCAAAGGTATAACTTTTTTTCGATTATTATCTATTGTAACAATTTTTCTTTCATCCATTTTGAAGTCTCATTTCGAATTGAATCTTAAAAAATTTCACAGCTTCGCTACATGACTTTAAAAGCCATAAAACCATCATTTCAACTTAGTTCTCTTAAACAGAGACTGCTATCGAAAATCCTCAATCAACTTTACAGATGCAAAGATACAATTAATTAATCATTTTATCTGCCATTAAACAGATGTAATTTGTATAAAAAAATGTTGCGTAATGGAAATCGAAGAGCAGGGAGCGATAAATAAACAACCGGAAAAGGGATAAGCCAATTCCGGTTTGCTTAAATTAATTATTTATGAAGATAGAAAAAATTTTATTCTCCAGACTTCTTCTCGAATTTATCTACAATCCATGCGCACACTCTGTAGCAGACGTATATGAACACAGGCCATGCGATAAATATCAATATTTGAGGCAAGTATTTCATTTCTATTTGGTTTTAGAATTAATAAATATGTGATTCAGTTTGTATATCATTCAATATCAACTTCTTTTTGTTGATCAGTCTCCACATGTAAACTATGTAAGCCAGAACAAACGGGATAAAAAGAGATACTACGCTCATGACTGTCAAAGTAAACTTGCTCGACGAACTGTTGTAGATAGTAAGCGAACTCTGCACGTCGCTTGTCGAAGGATAATAAGCCGTTCCGTTCCATCCGGCATTCAACAGCAGGGCGAGAACGGTAAGCACTGTGCCAACTCCCGCAAACCAGATTCCTTTCGTATATATTGCCCTGGCAAACAATGTGCTGCCAATTCCCCAGAGAACTCCGACAACTCCAATCAGGAACATCGCTGCCACTGCAGGCATCTGAATAAAATTGTTAAAATACTTGTATGGCATTTTATCACTTATTTCCGCCTTGCTGTTTCCAATATCTACAAAACCGAAGCCGTTTTTCAGCATGATGCAGACCGTAAAGAACAGGAAGAAAACAAGGAAAGGTACAGTGTTATACAGCAGGTGCTTCTTAGCGCGCGCCAGTATTTTGTCATTGTCGATGCTGTTCATCATGTACAGCATTCCCAAAATCCGCGCAAGGAAAAACACTGCCAGTCCCAGAGCCACGTTGACAGGATTCAGCACAGCTTCAAGTCCGTATGCGGGACCTTCCCACTGCGAGATAGTCATATTCCCGCCCAAGTTTGCAATCTTTTCCTGCGAAACAGAAAACATGGAGCCTGTGAAAAACGTTCCCACAGCCGTTCCAACAAGCACTGTTCCAAACAGTCCGTTCAGGATAAGAAGCCATTCGTAGGTTTTCTTGCCCAGCAAATTGTTTGCCTTGGAACGAAATTCGTACGAAACCGCCTGAACGACAAAAAACAGAAGTATTGCCATCCAGACCCAGTACGCGCCGCCGAAACTGGTTGAATAAAACAGGGGAAAAGAAGCGAAAAACGCGCCTCCGAACGTTACTAA
>JAISDH010000205.1 GCA_031264975.1 Bacteroidales bacterium | reverse complement strand
CTATGGATATCCTGAAAATATACATATTGTCTCTATTATTTCCAGCGTAACGGGAATAGATTATTTAAAAAGACATTTACCTGCCGGAGTACATATTTGGGCAGCCACAATAGACCAGGAACTGACGGCACAGGCTTATATTGTACCCGGATTAGGAGACGCAGGAGACCTTGCATACGGAGAAAAATAATAATATGTTATTGGACAAATTAAAAAGCTATTCGATTGTTTTAGCCTCTCAATCTCCCCGTAGAAAGGAATTGCTTTCCGGATTGGGTATTGATTTTACAATACATGAAAATACAACGGAAGAGGTTTTACCACAGCATTTAACGCCATGCCAAACAGTAGAATATCTGGCAAAAAACAAGGTGGACTCAATCGCTCCTCAATATGATTTGCAAAAAACAATCATAATCGGAGGAGATACCGTTGTTTGCAGGGGAAACAATATCATGGGAAAACCATCCGACAAACGACATGCAATAGAGATGCTTCAACAATTATCGGGAGAGAAACATATCGTTATAAGCGGATTATGCGTACTTCATAAAAAACGGTATCTGTGTAATCATGACCAAACAACCGTTTATTTCAACCCGCTGACTGATGAAGAAATAATGTACTACATAGATTTCTATCATCCTTTTGATAAGGCAGGAGCTTACGGTATACAGGAATGGATAGGTTATCAGGCGATAGAACGTATTGAAGGGTCATTCTATAATGTTGTAGGTTTGCCTACCCACCTGTTGTGGAAAATGCTCAAAGAAATTACAGACGATGATTAGCGTTTGAACATATTGTATTGCTCTACGTTTCAATTTTATTGGATTGTCGAGGCGTTTTTCTTTCAGGAAAAGATGTGTCAAGTATGATTACCTATCGTAAAAAAGACTATCTTTGCCGAAATTTTATAGGTATAAGAAATAAAAAATAATATGTTATGGTAGAAAAGATTACGTCAAGTAAACAGGCAATAGAGTTAGAAAACAAGTATGGCGCTCATAATTATCACCCGCTTCCGGTAGTTTTATCCAAGGGGGAAGGAGCGCTTGTTTGGGATGTGGAAGGAAAACAATACTACGATTTCCTGTCGGCATATTCTGCCGTCAATCAAGGACATTGTCATCCTAAAATTATTGGAGCGCTTAAAGAACAGGCGGAAACGATTACGCTTACTTCCCGTGCATTTTATAACGATTGTTTGGGTAGCTACGAAAAATATGTTACCGAATATTTCGGATATGACAAGGTACTTCCAATGAATACCGGCGCGGAAGCAGATGAAACGGCTTTAAAGTTGGCTCGACGTTGGGGCGTTGTAAAAAAAGGGATACCCAATGATGAGGTAAAAATCATTTGTTGCGAAGGCAATTTTCACGGACGTACTATTACAATAGTTTCCATGTCAAACGACCCCGATTCGTATGCAAATTATGGTCCTTTGACGCCGGGATTTATCCGCATTCCATATAATGATATCGCTGCTCTGGAGAAAGCGCTCAATGAAGAAGGCGATAAAATTGCCGGATTTTTGGTAGAACCCATACAGGGCGAAGCGGGCGTTTATGTCCCCGACAACGGTTATATAAAAAGAGCATACGACCTTTGTAAAGCGAAAAATGTATTATTCATTGCCGACGAGGTACAAACAGGGATTGCCCGTACCGGTAAAATGCTGGCATGTGACCATGAAAATGTCAAGCCGGACGTTCTTATTTTAGGAAAAGCGCTCTCCGGAGGAGTTCTTCCCGTATCGGCAGTGTTGGCAAATGACGACATTATGCTTTGTATCAAACCGGGGGAACATGGTTCTACGTTTGGTGGTTTTCCATTGGCTTGCAAGGTGGCAATAGCTGCATTGGAGGTTGTAAAGGAAGAACGTTTAATGGAAAAAGCCGACCATCTCGGTATTATATTCCGGAAATATATGAAGGATATCAAATCGGATATGATTTCTCTTGTTCGTGGAAAAGGATTACTCAACGCAATTATTATCAAGCCCAAAAATGGGAAAGAAGCTTGGGACGTATGTCTAAAGATGAAAGAGTTGGGCGTTTTAGCCAAGCCAACGCACGGAGATATTATTCGTTTTGCGCCTCCTTTAGTCATTACGGAAGAACAACTATTGGACGCCTGTAAACGTATTGAGCAGGCAATTTTATCATTTTGATTTATAATTATATGAATATACAATAAATGATGGGCGTCGTTTTTTAATGACGCCCTTTTTTTCGTGCGCCGTGTATGTACAATAACTTAACGGCGCAAGTCCGGGACAGGATTAATGATGAAATGCTACTATCCAACTGCATTAAAAGCAAGCTCTCCACAACTCGAACTGGAAACATTGAAAGTCGGCGGATATGCAACCACTTCCAACTATGTATCTACGATAATGAGTGTAATACAATCCAACCTGCTTATTATTTTATTGATATGCAAAAAGACTATGACCGGATTACGTCTTCCGAAAAGAAAAAAAACAACACCGGTTACGTTGCAGAAATAAAAATCAGTTGTATCTTTGCAGAATGAAGTAAATGTATAATTAAAAACGTAAACACTCAAAAATACATAATGTTATGGGTACAAAAGTAAGAGAAAAAACAACTTCTACCAAAGAAGAACAGAATCAAATCAGGGAAAAATACTACAATGAAGCGATGCGATACATGGATAATGCAAAAAAATACTTGGAACTCGCAAAAAAAGATGGAAAGTTTTATGAAGACCAGAAGTATGTAAAAACAGCTTGTGGGACAGCCTATAGCGGTTTATTAGTGGCTTTGGAAGGATATTCTATCATAACAGGTCATCAAACCAAAGCAAAGAAAAAAGAGAGACGGTCAATTGACTATTATCGTGAAATGTTTGCCGGAAACAATCAGTCATTATTGAAAGAATTAAACAGCGCTTACAACATATTACATTTATTTGGCTATTATGATGGGGAACTAAAAGTTTCTATTATCAAAGATGGTTTTGATTTAGCTTATAGCATTATAAAAAGAATCAAACCAATGGAATAAAAACATAGGTAATTAAAAACGTAAACGCTCAAGAATACACAATGTTATGGGAGCGTCGGCAAAAGAAAAAGTAAAAAACAGAGACAGAAAAGAGGATGTTTTTTCTCAAACGATAAATTCAGATAAGAAATAGCAACGATAGTATTCGTATAAAACATGAGAACTACCGTTTTACTTGACGTCTTAAACAGCGCATACGACATACTACATCTTTGGGGTTATTATGACGGCATAACCAGAAGCTCTGTTGTGATAATGGGATTTAAGGAAGCTAAAACTATCATAGACAATTTAAAGACTGCCTAAAAAGAAAAATGAGCAAACCTATTACGAATCAACACGCATTACATCAAGGACGACTTTTAGAATGTGAAATGGAGTATTTAAAAATACCGGTAAAAAATTAGCAAAGCAAATAGATATTCCTGTTGAAACTTTCTCAAAGTAGGAAATTTTCCTCTCAAAGTAGGAAACTTGCCTCTCAAAATAGGAAACTTCCTACATAAAGTAGGAAACTTGCCTCTCAAAATAGGAAGTTCGATACTTTGTCCCAAATATAATTCTCAAAATACCAAATAGCCTTCTCAAAGTAGTAAGAAATCAGAAAAAAAATAGCATAAGATTCGTTTGAAAATAAAAAAAGACAATGCTGAAACAAACAAACAAACACATTCCGTCCCTGACGGGACGGTTTTTTATGGTTGATTCTGTTTTTCTACCAATATGCTGTCCCTAACGGGACAGGAAATACAACAGTCTTGTCCCATTAGGGACAAAATGTTGGTAGAACAGAATTATTGTCCTCCTCTGTAGACCGTCCCGTTAGGGACGGAATATGTTTTTTTGATTCTGTCTTTCTCAAAGTAGAAAACTTGCCTTTCAAAGTAGGAAACTTCCTATTTAAAGTAGGAAACTTGCCTCTCAAAATAGGAAACTTCCTACTCAAAGTAGGAAACTTCCTACTCAAAGTAGAAAACTTCCTACTCAAAGTAGGAAACTTCCTATTCAAAATAGGAAACTTGCCACTCAAAGTAGGAAACTTGCTACTCAAAGTAGGAAATTTCCTATTTCAAATAGGAAACTTGCCACTCAAAGTAGGAAATTTCCTATTCAAAATAGGAAACTTCCCTCTCAAAGTAGAAAGTTTCCCTCTCAAAGTAGCAAGTTCGATACTTTTTATAGGAAGTTCGATACTTTTTGTAGGAAACTTCCCATTCAAAGTACCAAATAGCCTTCTCAAAGCGGCAAGAAATCAGAAAATAAATAGCATAAGATTTGTTTGAAAATAAACAAGACAATGCTGAAACAAACAACCAAACACATTCCGTCCCTGACGGGACGGTTTTTTATGGTTGATTCTGTCTTTCTACCAATATGCTGTCCCTAACGGGACAGGAAATACAACAATCTTGTCCCGTTAGGGACAAAATATTGGTAGAACAAAATCATTGTCCTTCTCTGTAAAACGTCCCGTCAGGGACGGAATGTAAAAAAGATGTAACATGTATTTTTGTACATGTATAATCCTTTTTATGAGATATTTGTAGTAACTATTTCAGACAGAAACAATATGTTTTATTTCCTGTTTTTTTATTTCGTCTTATGATTTTCCATTCTTTTGCAAAACAAAGCTCCTCATTCTTTTTTATGGCGCTTTAAAATGGCTTTACATGTGAATCGTAGAAATTGGATAGCCAAATTATGCGACCGTATACAAGTGTAATTTACGCAATCCGGTTAATGGACATTTGGGAATAATACGTCTGTAAAAAAGATACAATATTTTTATTGTTCTTACGATATACATACATAACATATTTAAGCAATATTGCTTTATAATTAACCATAGACTTGAATTTGCAATATGATA
>JAISDH010000166.1 GCA_031264975.1 Bacteroidales bacterium | reverse complement strand
AGTTTATTTTCCAGAAAATCATCCACCACTCCGTGTATTTCGACCAGCGCTTCATCGAAGTCATCATTCAAAAGAATGTAGTCAAACTTGGTTGCATGCATGATTTCTTCTTTTGCCTTGTTCAATCTTTTTTCCAGAAATTCAGGCGTTTCGGAAGAACGTTTCTCCAGTCTGTCTTTCAAGGCTTCGATGGAAGGCGGTAAAACAAAAATCAATAGAGCGTTTTTGAATCTTTTTTTGACTTTCAATGCTCCGTTGACGTCAAGGTCGAACAGGGCGACTTTGCCTGCTTTGCAGATTCTGTCGATTTCCGAGAAAAATGTTCCATACATGGCGCCTCCATAAACTTCTTCCCATTCCATAAATTCGCCGTTAATGACTTTATCCTTAAACTCATCCGGTGACAGGAAATAATAATGGATACCGTCGGCTTCATTTTCCCTGGGATCTCTGTTTGTTGCCGAAATCGAAAATTCCAGCTTGGGAAACATCTTCAACAAATTGTTAATAATCGTGGTCTTACCCGATCCTGATGGCGCCGAAAAAATAATAATATTTTCCATAATCTTATTTATAAATTTTTCCCAAAATTATTGCAATACTTTATCACTGCAAACAATTTTTATATTTTTTAACAAAAAATATAAAAATATATGCTCTAAATATGCATATTAACAACAAAGGATAACAATTGTTTTTTAATTAAAGTTATATTTTTGAGGGATAAAATCAGGTAAAATCATCAATATTTGTTGATAAAACAAAGTTTTTTTACTTTTGCAAATTAATTATTGTATGCTAAGATGAATGATATGATTAAATATCAGCGAGTATTGTTAAAATTGAGTGGGGAATCCCTTATGGGAAACAGCAGTTACGGAATATCTTCGGATGTTTTATCCAGGTATTGCTCGGACATTGTCTCAGTAAATGCAATGGGTGTTCAGCTTGCCATAGTTGTTGGCGGAGGAAATATTTTCAGGGGAATGAGTGGAACAGACAAGGGTTTCGACAGAATCAAAGGCGATAACATGGGAATGCTGGCGACAGTGATCAACAGCCTTGCAATCCAGTCGGCTCTGGAAAATGCAGGAGTAAAAGCAAAAGTTCTTACATCCATCTGCATGGAACCAATTGGGGAATACTATTCAAGTTCGAAAGCAATTGAATATATGGAAGCGGGTTATGCAGCTATAATCGCCGGAGGTACAGGGAATCCGTTTTTTACAACCGATTCGGCTGCCGCATTGCGCGGGGTGGAACTGAAAGCCGAAGCGCTGCTCAAGGGAACCCGCGTTGACGGAGTATATACTGCCGACCCCGAAAAATATCCCGAAGCAAGGAAATACAGCAGGCTCAGCTTTGATGAAGCATACTCATAAGTCTTGAAGATTATGGATCTGACTGCATTTACTCTATGCAGGGAAAATTCCTTGCCAATATTGGTATTCGACATGAATACACCGGGAAACTTGAAAAAAGTCATATCGGGAGATAATATTGGAACAATTATAGAATAAATAATTACTTAAATGAAAATATAAATTGTTATGGATGCAACTAAAGCCAAGGAAATTATTAAATCGGCAGACGGTAAAATTCAAAAAGCCATCGAGCATTTGAATACAACTCTGCTGGGAATACGTGCCGGAAAAGCTAGTCCGGCGCTTTTCAATCAAGTGATGATTGATTATTACGGGGCTCAAACGCCACTGCCTCAAGTATCAAGCATAACGTCGCCTGATGCAAGAACCGTTCTCGTCCAGCCATGGGACAAAAACATGATTCAAGCGATAGAAAAAGCTATCATGCAGGCAAATCTGGGTTTCACTCCGCAAAATAACGGAGAAACCATACGTATCAATATCCCGCCCCTGACCGAAGAGCGCAGGAAAGATCTGGTAAAACAGTCTAAGCACGAGGGAGAAAATGCCCGCGTAAGCATACGCAATGCGCGGAGAGACGCTATCGAATCTATTAAAAAATTACAGAAAGACGGCCTTTCTGAAGATTTGGTTAAAGATTTTGAGGCAGATATACAAAAAATGGTTGATAACTACAATAAAACCGTAGATTCCGTTTTAGAGAAAAAAGAAAGAGAAATTTTAGCAGTTTAACAAATTAATATTACCTTTGTCCAATATTTAGAAATTATTATAAACATTTTATATTGTTATATGAAAAAAATTAATGCGATTCTTTGGTTACCGAAACTCTTGGTAATAACGTTTTTATTCATTGCTTGCGGCAATGCCGGCACAGAACAGGGGAAAGTTGCCGACCCTCAAAATTCAACTGACGCCCAACAGGCGGTTGAAACAAAAATCACAGATATTGCTTATATCAATTTCGATTCTATTATCCAAAACTATGACTATTATCATGATCTCAGACGGGAATTTGAGCAGAAAGCAAAAAAGAAAGACGAAGAATTCACTTCTAAAGTAAATACTTTAAAAGCGGATTTGAAAACTTTTAACGCAAACTATGAAAAAATGCTTTTGACCCGTTCAGAGTATGAAGAGCAAGGACGGCGTTTGGAACAGCGTGAAAAAGATTTGAATGAAGAATATTCAAAAATAATGAGTCAGCTCGGGGAAGAAGAAGCTGTTATGAACAGAAAAGCAGTTGACGCCATGCAAACGTATGTCAAAAAATATAATGTGGACAAAAAATATTCCCTCATTCTCAATGCAGCAACAATCATAGTCGGAGCCCCTTCGATGGACATAACTTCCGAAATACTGAGCGGCTTGAATCGGGAATATGTAGCGAACAAGGCTAAGTGATTTTCCGGCGGTATTGAACAGTCTTTTTAACAAATTGTATCATTAAGAGCACAATTGACGTCTGCCTGTCGACAATAGAAGGACGGTGATCTCTTTTTGCTACCGGCTTGAGTTCATGAGCTTTGGCATTGTAGAGAATTGCACCGTCCTTTGTAATTGGCATCGTCCTTATGGCTTGGTCTTTAAAAACCTCTCATAATCATTGTCTCCTATTATTGCAATTTGAAAATTACAGGCACTTGATAACTTACCTTAACAGGCTTGTTTTGTTGACGCCCGGGCGTCCATTTGGGCGACTTTTTCACGATTTCGATAACAAAGTCCTCAAGTATAGGGTCAATCTTTCTCAATGACTTTATATCGGAAAGAGTACCGTCGATGTTTACAGTGAAAGATATGCGAACTGTTCCCTGGATATTGTTTTCCACTGCCTGTTGAGGATAATTACCCTCCAGTTTGGAATAGATCCATTTTAAAAACTCTTTTGCTTCCTTACCCTGAAACATGGGTTTATCTTCCACAACAGTAAAAGGCAGAATCTCAATAACCTCTTCATCATCAGTAACTGCAGAGCCTGCGTTACCGGGAATATAAGTCAGATTTATGAAAATGTCATTATCTTCCGATTCGGTTAAATTGAATTCTGAAGAAATATTCACATCATCTTCGACGATATCAATCACATCGGGAATATGCAGAATCTTGGGAATTTCCGGAAGAGGGAAGTCATGTTGTGTAATGGGAATCTGTTCTTCCTCTTCAACAATCGTCCAACGGTCTGCAACAAGAACGCTTGCTGTTTTTCCTTTCGAGTTCCAGTTAAAAGCAAGCAACACAGTCAACATGGACAAGCTCAGTCCAATTTCAAAAAACAATGTCTTCTTATTTTGAAGATCTGCTTTGGGTGTTTTCTTTAATCTCATAATTTTAAACTTTAATCAATTATTAATACTAAATTCCGTGGCCTCGGTGCGTAAGTTAATACAAAAACCGTGCCAAAATTATATCAAAACCTGCCTGTTCCGATAAATAATTGATTATTATGACTTGTTGAATATCTTTTCGGGAAGAGTTTCTACAACTTTCAGTCGTTTTGTTTCGTTCAGGAAAAAGTTCACTGCATTGCGCCCGTCTTCACCCAGCGCCACAGTATAATCGTTTACAAACAGTTCAATGTGTTTGCCTGTTATTTCTTCAGCCTGTTCCTGCGCGTACTGTTTGACATAGTCATGCGAAGATTTGGGATTTGCTGTCGCAAACAGTATACTGTCTTTCAATGCTGTTGAGAAAGACCGGCGAATATCTTCGGGCAAATTCCTGTTAATGGCAATGCATCCTAAAGGAATCGCCTGTTTTGTGAAAAGCTCCCAATGTTCCCCCAGATCTTTTATCAGTCTGAGTCCTTTGTCTTTGTAAGTAAACCGTCCCTCGTGGATAAGTACTCCCGCATCCGTTTCGTTGCTCAGCACAACGTCTTCGATATCGGAAAACAGATAGACATCGGGCTTTTTGATTGTCGGAAAGGCGTATTTGAGTAAAAACGCCGCTGTCGTGTATTCTCCGGGAATTGCAATTTTAAGGAATGGAACTTCGTCGGGATATACTTTCATTTTGCTTACGAACAGAGGACCGTTGCCTCTGCCCAGGGCGCTGCCCGATTCGCAGACAAGATATTGCGATGCGGCGCAGGCATAAGCATGATAGCTCATTTTGGTAATATCCGGTTTACCGTCCAAAGCCAAACGGTTCAGTTCTTCCACGTCGGCAATCGTAATATCGAATGAAAAATCGTGCTTTATTTTGTTATTAACCAGAGCGTCGAATATAAAAGTATCGTTGGGGCACGGTGAAAATCCAAGCGTCAATTTCATAATACAAATGTTTCGTGCATTTTTGGTATGACAACATCCTTGAAACCCTTCCGTCTTAGTCTTTTGCCAAATTCCTGCTGTACT
>JAISDH010000164.1 GCA_031264975.1 Bacteroidales bacterium | reverse complement strand
AGAGCAGCGCAAATAGAAATCAACAAAATAAAAATACTTTTCTTCATATATTAGTTATTTAATTTGATTATAAATTGTTTTCTTACTTTCTTATAAAAGAGGTCAAAAAACCGACCTCTATATTTTGTTCTAAATTTTGGGTTAGTTTGTTTTATTTTTCTCAAAGGAGACTTCATTTATTACCTTGCCCAAAGAATCATGAAACGACCACATTCCTGTTTTTTCTCCCATTTCATACTCTCCCTTAATATAGGGTTTTCCGTTGGGATGCCAAACACGGTATATGCCGTCTTCTTTACCATTGACGTAGTTTTGTTCGCTGTTTTTTTCTCCGTTTTCATACCACGAAGTCCAAACGCCGCTCCTTTCCTTGGTATTGTTGTACGTTCCTGATATATACTTTTTTTCTCCCGGAAAATAATAGGTTTCCTTATATAATATTTTCCTTCCGTTGTCGTCGGTTGTATATTCGTCTACTTTTTTGGCTTTACCGTCCGCATAAGTTTCCTTTACTTCCGCTGTTGTTTTTATTCTCTTGCACGCAATTGTAGCAATAGCAATGACCAACAAAAATAAACCATATTTCAAGTAATGGCTCCGTTTGATTATTCTTTTCATTTTGTTGAATTTTTATAAGAATCATTCAGTTCTTTTATCACCAAATCGGTAATGTCAAACAATTCGTTTGCATACAAAACAGCAGAACCGGAACTTATGGCAAAAATATAATCGGCATTATATCCTGCTTCATTCACGCGCTTTGTTGCGTTTTTTAAAGAATCCATGATTTCGTTTTGTACCGACATTTCTTTATCTACGAGTATTTTTGTATAGCGTTCGGATAAAGCTTCCAAAGATTCCTTTTCCTGTATCAATTGTTTTTCCGCATTTTGCATTTGCGTTTGGGTCAAAACATTATTTTGTACATTAATCATATAATTCTGGTATTTGGATTCGAAATCGGCAGATTTTTTCTGCAGTTCTTTTTGATAATTTTCTGTTTCTTTTTCCAAATCATCCTTCAACAATTTGGCAAGAACAAAATGTTCCATTAGCGAATCCGTATTGACGGTAACAATCAATGACTGTGAACTGTCTCCTGTACGCACCGGCATGGGCTTAAAGGGTTGCGGCTGCAAAAAATGCAACACATAAAGCACAATAACGGCAACCGCTACAATACCATAACCTGTGATTTGCAGTATACATGTTTTTTGTTTCTTCTTCTTAGAACACTCCGGTTTCATTTCAAACAAGTCGTTTTTATTTTCCGGCAATATTTCCCTGTTTTCATTGTCATTATCACAATTGTCAATTGGCGCAGAATTTGTTTCGTTATTATCCTGTTCAGCCTGTTCGTTTTGATGTAATTTTTCGTTTTCTTCCATTATATTTATAGTTTAATTTCCGCTATCCGATAAGAATTTAATCCGCATTAATCTGATTTCATCCATAGTATATTCTTCTTCTCCAAGTTCCGAGAGGACTTCATCCAGAGAATCTTCCTGTTTTTCATGCAAATATTCCATAATTTCTTCACGACGATACAAATCAATAGATTGCTCAATATAGTAATCAATATTAATTTTAGTGCCGGAAATGACAATACTTTCTATTTCCGATAAAAGTTCGTCCATTGTCAGGTTTTTGGCAATGGCGATGTCTTCCAAATTAATTTTCCTGTCAATATTCTGGATGATGTATACCTTCATGCCCGATTTATTGATAGCAGATTTGATAACAATATCTTGCGGTCGTTCAATTTCATTATCTTCAACATATTTACGAATTAAATCGGCAAAAGGTTTTCCATACTTTTGCGCCTTTCCCGTCCCAACGCCGGTAATTTGCGTCATTTCTTCCACCGTTGTCGGATAATGCACGCACATATCCTCTAATGATGTTTCTTGAAATATGACATAAGGAGGAAGATTTTCACGCTTTGCAATGGTCTTTAATAAATCCTTTAGCATTGAAAATAATGCCTTATCTACAAAGCCGCCTTTTTGTGGAGAAGCCAATTCGGCTGCGTCATCATCTTCATTTTCCTTTTTTTCATTGACAACTTTAATAGAGTGGGGACGTTTGATAAATTTTTCACCTTCCGGCGTAAGTTTCAAGACGCCGTAATTGTCAATATTATTTACCAATAATTTTTCAAATAATGCTTGACGAATAAGTGATTGCCAAAACTTTTCTGTTTTGGTCTGTCCTTCTCCAAAATGTTTCAATTCATTATGTTTATACTTCCTTATGTCGGTAGACATATTACCTCTTAACACATTAATGATGTGTTTTTCCTTAAACTGTTGCCTCAATTCACTGATTGTTTCAAGCAACAAACCCATAAATTCTTTACCTTCTTCCATAATTTTTATGTGAGTACAATTATCACAAGAACCACAATTTTCTTTATTATATATTTCCCCAAAGTAAAACAGTAAATGTTTGCGTCTACACAAATCTGATTCGGAATAAGATGTTGTTTCAGACAATAGTAGTTTTATTATTTCCTGTTCTGCCAAAGGTTTTGTTTTTGCCAGTATTTCCATTTTTTGGATGTCTGCATAAGCGTAAAAAGCAATGCAGAGCGCTCCTCTTCCGTCGCGTCCTGCGCGTCCGGTTTCCTGATAATAGCCTTCCAAACTTCTCGGCATATTATAATGAATTACATATCGCACATCCGGTTTATCAATGCCCATACCGAATGCAATTGTTGCAACAATGACGTCAATAGCTTCGTTCAGGAACATATCCTGATTCATTGCCCGTACACTAGAATCCAAGCCCGCGTGATAGGGGACGGCTTTGATTTTATTTAAGACTAAAAACTCCGTCAAATCCTCTACCTGTTTGCGGCTTAAACAATAGATGATGCCTGATTTATTGGGATGTTTCTTGATAAACTTCGCAATATCCTTATCAATATCTACTGTTTTCTCCCTTACTTCGTAAAAAAGATTCGGTCTGTCAAATGAGGATAGAAAAATATCAGCATTCATCATTCCCAAGTTCTTTTGAATATCGTGTTGAACTTTGGGAGTCGCCGTAGCTGTTAAAGCCATAATGGGAACATTTTGTCTAATAGAATATATCACATGGCGCAGTCTCCTGTATTCCGGACGGAAATCATGCCCCCATTCCGATATGCAGTGAGCTTCGTCAATAGCATAGAAAGAAATCTTGATTTCTTTCAGCATTTGTATATTTTCTAATTTGGCAAACGATTCCGGCGCCATGTACAAAAGTTTTATTTTTCCTCGCATTAAATCATCTCTTACCGAAAATTGATCCTTTTTATTTAAAGAAGAATTATATACATGAGCAATGGACTTCTCCGAACTGAGACTCCTCATAATATCAACCTGATTTTTCATTAACGCAATCAGCGGAGATATAACAATAGCTGTTCCTTCCATTACTAGCGCAGGCAGCTGGTAACATAACGACTTACCACCGCCTGTAGGCATAATAACAAAAGAATTACGTCCATTCAGGACGCTATGGATAACTTTTTCTTGATTACCCTTGAAATGATCAAAACCAAAAAACTGTTTAAGTTTCTTTTGAATATCAGGATAAACCGTATCTATTTTGCTCATTACTCATTCTTATTTCAACATATATTCTTCCAAAATCGAAAGCATAACTCATGTGTGCAAAATTATAAAAAAACACATACAGAATATAGCTGACAGTATTTTTTTTTGAAAATAATGACTAAAAATAAATATCACGCGAATGAAAATAATTCGGATAGGTAATGTAATCAATGTTTTACTGTTTGATATTCCCAGTAAAAAAGTATTTTATTTTTTTTTATAACACTATTTATTTTCTGTCGGCAATGAAAGACAACAATACGCCGTAAAACAATGAAACAGCGAAAGGAAATCACTCCAAATTAGGGAATTGCCGCACACAATAAGGTTGTATATGATTTTGTTCACAAAGATTTACGTCTTATCTATGGGATAGTCCAAAAGATTTTGCGCAGTAGAAATTTCCATAAAACTCGCGCCATTCGCCATACCGAAAGACCCGCCAATAACAACGACAGTATCGGAAGGAATAAGCGTTTTTTCTTTGATTAGAAATTTTATGGTACGTCTGAGGAAATTATCTCTCGAATGAGACAACTCCATCATAAATGCTTTAACGCCGTATGTCAATGCCAGTTGACGCATCGCATATTCGTTGTAACAGAAAGCATATACCGGCGTTTTCCCGCGATATGCAGATAAAAAACGCGCCGTTCTTCCGGTTAAGGTATCTACGATGATTGCTTTTATCGGTAAAGTATTACAAGTCAAAACTGCCGAATGAGACAGAACAGATAAAACATCGTCGTGTAAAGGTTGTGATTTGGGGGGATATTTATCCGTTGCAAGTTCAACTTCTTTAATAATTTTCGACATCATTTCAACTGATTGTATCGGATAATTTCCGGTTGCCGTCTCGCCCGACAACATCAACGCATCCGCTTTTTCATACACGGCTGTGGCGACGTCGTTTACTTCTGCTCTTGTTGGTCGGGGATTGGTAATCATTGAATGCAGCATTTGGGTAGCAATGATGACCATTTTGTTATTCTTTATGCAACTTTTGATTAACATTCTTTGGATTACGGGTATTTTTTCAGCGGCTATTTCAATTCCCAAGTCGCCTCTGGCTACCATAATTCCGTCGGACACTTCTATAATTTCGGCAATATTATCTACTCCTATTTGATTTTCAATTTTTGATATTATCTTGATTTTGCTGTCTTTTTCTTGAAGAATTTTTCGTATTTCGCAAACATCATCTGCATGTTGCACAAAACTGTGTGCGATATAATCCAATTTATGTTTTATGGCAAAATCAATAAATATCTTATCCTTTTCCGATATGGCGGGCAAATGTAATTTAACATTGGGAGCGTTAACTCCTTTCTTTGGTTTTATTTCCCCGTCGTCTTCTATTTTGCAGTAGAGGATTTGATTATCTTTTTTGGTAATAGTCATCGATATTTCTCCGTCGTTGATTAGAATAACGTCGTCTATAAAAACATCGTTATAGAACCCGCCATAGTTTACATACAAAACATCGCCTCCTGATTTTCCTTCAGGGTCGCTTTTTATTTTTATTTCATCCCCTTTTTTCACTTGCAACGACGTTCCTTGCGAGGAAGTTCTGACTTCGGGACCTTTGGTATCAATCAGAATGGCAATACTTGGGTTTATTTTACGAATATTTTTTATTACCCCCACAGCAGTTTCCAAACTTTGATGCGCACTGTTGAGACGTACCACATTTACGCCTGCGTCAAACAATTGAGACAGATATTCTTCTGTACCTGTAAACTCAGATATTGTTGCTACAATTTTTGTTTTCTTATCCATGTTTTTTCTTTATTTATATATGAGCAAAGATATTCTCTTTTTATTGAATCTTGTTTATAGAACGATTACATTTGTGTTACATTATATTGAGAAGAAAAAAAGAATCTTTATTTGTGGATGAAAAGGCGAAAGGGACGAAAGGGCGAACGGATGAAAGGGCGAAAGGACAAAGGGTAGAATAGGAGAGGGGAGGGCATATCAATGTAAAAACCGGCAAGATATAGGCAAAAATGGTTGATGAAAAGAAAGAAAAGGCGGTAGAAAATTTTCCGGAAATTTTGGAAGTATAAGTGAAAAGAATTTTGTACTTTTGCAAAAAGTAAAAATGATTGGAAATGAGTGAAAATATACAATTATTCAGTATATTAGAAGCAAGTAAATGGGCTACGGATTACATTGGAAAAAAAGTAACCACCTCGAACATTGCCTATTTAATACAATACAGCGAAACTGAGACGACAAAACATATTCAAAATAATAACATAATATGGAAGACAATATAATTTACATGATAACTGTCGAAGATTTACAATGTGAAGCAATGGAGGCTATTGGTAGAAAATTAACCGATGAAGAAATTGACATTGCAAAAGATGCTTTTGAATGGGGTTTAGGTGAAACTAATCATATTATTTACAACACTATTTTTACAGAAATGATTAAAAAATGAACTTAGAAACTAATATATTGCTTGGAGATTGTAAAGAAGTTTTAAAGTCAATAGATAGTAATTCCATTGATTTGGTTGTTACTTCTCCTCCTTATGCCGACCAACGAAAAAATACATACGGCGGCGTTGCGCCTGATAAATATGTAGAATGGTTTATACCAATTTCAAAAGAACTGTTACGAGTTTTAAAACCGACGGGTACGTTTATTTTAAACATCAAAGAAAAAGTTGTTGATGGAGAACGTTCTACCTATGTAAT
>JAISDH010000148.1 GCA_031264975.1 Bacteroidales bacterium | reverse complement strand
AATAACACTCCGTTACTCATTTAATTTGTAACAATAGGTTTGGGTTTGAGTTTAATATTATACGGATTCGGTAACAATAAAGGCTTAAAATCAATTGCTTTGTACTTCCAGAAAAAATGCTGTTTTTCCAACGGCAATTCTTCCCACTTTCCCGTTTCGGGATTTTCAACCAATGCGTCAAACGGTACGTCAACGCCCGGGAAGTTTTCATAAGGTTTTTCGTACTTTTTGTCGTCTTTATCTGCAATATAAACAGGGTCGCCTTTTTCGTACCATAGTTGCTCAAAATTATTATCTGTTATAATATTTCCGTTACTGTCGATAAACGGACAAACCCTGTCTTTGCGATGAATCGGAACTCTGCCGTTGCCGTCCAGTTTCGCAGGTTCTTCGACCGGCGTTTCACTGCCCTTAGCGTTGATCGGAACGTGCGTTTTGAATTCATTTTCTTCACCGGATTTGTCTTTAATTTTGTACGTAAATAACTCACGAAAACCGGTGTCGAGATACTTTTCGCCCCACCCTTTTTCATTATATTTGAACAAATATTCAACCGTAAAAATATTCCCGTCCCAACTGGGAGTAATACTTTCCATAAGCACTGTCCCGGGTTTTGCTCCGTACCAACTATCTTTGTTGACTACATTTTCATACTTTTCGTACAGTTTTAATCGGTTTACCCGTTCTTTACGTGATAACGTAAACGTGCGAATTGCCTTTTTCATTGTCGGCGTTGGAACAAAAGCGTCGCCTGCACTATTGGTTATAAGGTTGCCGAAATTAACGTCCCGAATAAACGGAACTTCAATCCATTCCTTACCGTAACGCAATGTAAAATTGTCGTCTTCACTTGGTTCCGGATCGTCTTTATCCGATTCTTCTTGGTTGTCCAAATCCGGTTTCTTGAAATTTTGCTTCACCGTCCATTGAACCAATGCCTGTCGGTGGTCATTATGTTGCAATTTTATGTCATTGGAACGGATTGAAATATCGTACTCATTATCCGTCCCGATAACCTTCCTATCACTAACCTCCACATCGGAGGCAACAATCCGTTCATCGGTTTCGTTCCCGAACTTGTACGGCTTACCGCGATTCAACCAACCTAAAACTTTACCGTTATCGTCAACAATATTATCCGCAACACCCTGCGTTACAATTGCAAGCGGACCATCGCGCCAATCGTCCGTAAACGCGATAAACGTTATCGAAACACTAGCCTCGTCCGCACTGTAATTGCCGGAATGAGAAGTAATCTTTATGGAATCGCGTAACAGCATTTTATTTTAAGGGACGATAGGGACGTAAGGGACATTAAGGACGTTAGTTGCCAATAACTTCAAATTCTTTTTTATTACTATTCATTTCGGTAACGGCGTCGGCGGTTTTTTTAGAGTATTCGGTTTGTTTTTTTGCATTATCTCGAATCGCTTTCAAATATTCCGTATCAGTATTTTTTTTCGTATAGTCAGTATAAGCGACACTACCGCGCACCAACGCTTGGTTATCGTTTTTCTTTTTTTCGGTTTTACTGCGTATCTTTTCTTCGGCGTTTTCCATTGCTTTTTCAATTGCCTCATCGGTAATGTTTTCACCATTTGCGCGTAATGCTTTTGCATTGGCAAGAATTGCGTCCTGTACTTCTTGTATTTTTGTTTCAATCGGTTTTAATTTGTCCATTGCGTCATAAAGTAATTTGGCATGTTCTGTTTGTCCTAGAATATCCTTTGCCGCTTTACGTTTGGCTTCTGCAAGTTGTTTGTCAGACATATTTGTTGCATTAGCATACTGAATTAAATTTTCGTACACTTTACTAAGATTATTCTGCGCATTGATAAGGCTATTTGATGATTCAAGATATTTTGAAACACCTAACTGACTTTTCAAGTCTTCAACATATTTTTTTTGTGCTTCGGCTAACTCGCTTTTTGACAGTTTATCCTTTACGCTCTCTAATTGTTTCGACAATTCATAAAATTTATCTATCGGTTTCTGTAACGATTCACGAATTTTTTTAACGTTTTTCGTTGTTTCGTCCGCCTCGTCAAACGCCTTTT
Organism: Bacteroidales bacterium; assembly: GCA_031264975.1. Taxonomy (GTDB): domain Bacteria; phylum Bacteroidota; class Bacteroidia; order Bacteroidales; family WCHB1-69; genus JAIROC01. The sequence goes on along the minus strand of JAISDH010000148.1, from coordinate 3,121 downwards.
GTGCATTGCTCATCATCGCTTGCCGAACCTTTTCCGTCAAACCTTTTGTTGCGTTAATTTCATTAATTGCTCTTGTCAATTCCTCGCTTGGAGTAATCTTAGGCATATATTTTGTTAAATCCCTGTCATTAATTTCCGCTTTGAGATTTTCTGCCTCTTGAAATGCTTTTTGAGTTGCCGTCATTGGTTTAATCTTTGATTGTGCTTTTTGTAACTGCTCAACTGTTTTTTGTGCTTCTTCAATACGTTTTTTAATTTCTTCTATATCTTCCTTTCTTCTAATAGTCTTCATTAAATTTTTTTTTCTTTCAATATCTGCGTTAATCAAGTCAACCTGTTTTTGTAACCGTACCGGTTCGTCGATTGCTTCTTGTAACTGTTTCGCTCTGTCGGCGGCTTTTTGTGTCGGCGTTTTAGCCGCTTCTTGTACTTTATTGGTATAGTCAAGTATTTTTTTATGTTCCTCTACAATATCCTGTAACGTATTTTTATACGCTTCGGTTGCTTTTTGCAACATCTTTACTCTTTCCTCTGATTTTGCCGTTGCGTCGGCTGTTGAGTTCCACCACGTGTAAATCATTGCTATTCCTGCAACAATAAGCATGATTGCTGATAGTATCAAAGTTAATGCCAAAAAAATAGGGTTTGCTGACATTACGGCATTCAATCCCAATTGTGCTAAAATCCATTTTGAAGTTGCAATAGCACAAGACCATATACCGCCGGCAACCAGTCCGAACGTAGCCACAACTTTATTCCACATAGATACTGCCGTTGCCTTAATTTGTAATACAATATAAGTAGCAAGAGATGTATTGCTCTTTTTTTGTGCAGTATCAACGGCAGTTTGTGCAACAAATAGACTTCTTAATCTGGCTATCGTGACTTCAATAGCCGTAACAATTGGTTTTAATACCGCAACAGATTTCATCATTGACCATGCAATGTTAATTGACATCATCACTGCGTACATCGACATTAGCGTTCCGACTACCTTGAGACCAACCAACAGCCAGCCGCCAGTAGCGTCATTAGCCGCATTGACTATATCGGCTAACATTATCAAGGCGGTGCTTATAGTTCCAATAATAATCGCTAATGGTTCTAGCATACTTCCAGCAATAATATTAGACCATTTAAACCATGCCTCGGACAATAGTTCTGTCGCTCTCTGTAATGGTGTTAATGTTCCATTTAATGCGGCTATTTTTTGATTCGCTATTTCAGCAGAAATTGCCATTGCAATTAACATTGGTATTCCAGTAAATAGAATCGCTTTTGAAGTTAATAAGATAATACTATTTGTTAGTCTGTTCGCGGCTACAGAAGCCAACGCTGCGCTAAAAGAAACTCCTGTCATTATACTTGTTACAAGAGCAAAAACCAATATCAACAACCCTGCTTTAGCCACAGCACCTAACGACGTTGCTAACCCTATCATTGCAAGTCGCATACCGTCGCTAACCGGCAATCCGTGCGCAGCAAAATCAACAACCTGACCTGTTAGCATTGCAATTTTTTTTATAGCAATATCCGTGTTTTCAATAAATGTTACAATTGCGCTGGTGGCTTTAACACATCCTACAACAAAATCACGAATCAAAGCAGTCGCTGTTTTTCCTGTTACAAGATAAAGAACATTACATTTTTGTGCAACGTCATTAATTTTCTGCGCCATTTCTTCCGCGCCGACTTTCACCGCCGCGACCCCCCTATTGAACGAATCGACACGGGCTTGAACGGAAACAATTAAAGGAACTGTTGAATTGGCCATATTATTTTTTGTTATATTTATTTACAAGGCTTCTAATATTATCCGCTTCATTTGATGATTCAATTTGTTCGGTTACAATTTTTATTTTCGGCAAAAAATCGTCAATAGTAGGCGGATTATCGGAACTCGAAAAAGCAGTTGCGACTGTTTGCGCAATCATTGCGGCTCTGTAGTCAGAACGTTGCTCACCAACAGAACCAATGATATTTTCATACTGTTTCCATGAAGAGGCTTCTTTGGCGGTCATACGTTCCATTAATTCGCCAATCGTACAACCGCCGATAGCCAATGTCAGACGATGCCAAAATAACCAATTGGCATCGTCTGTTAGTTTTTTAATGTTTCAATATCGCCTTCCGAATCAAGGTCATTCAATTCTGTTGCGGCTTTGTAAATTCGCGTCAATGGTCTTGACGACTTTTTTGTCAACCACTCAACGTCTTCCTTACGGAATATCGGTAGTCGGCTTTCATCGCAACACACCAATACCGCCATCCGCGCACGCATGTCAACAAGGTTTGTAACTTGTTTTCTCCCCCGCTGCTGTACCAGAGAAGCCTCGAAATCGTCTTTTTCTCGCGCCGTCAATTCCCGTACAAATACGGTTGTTTTTTCCGGCTTGCCGGTTTCAGAGTCAATTGCACCCCATTCCGTAACATCAACTTCAACCATTTCAAAGCGTTCCGCTTTGATAACTTGTTCTCGTGTTAAAAGTGTCATAATTTTTAATCCTTTTTGTTAGATTTGTTAAAGGTTTTTGGTAAAATAACGAAACAACTAAACTTGTTATCGGCTTGGATTTTGTCAAGCCAAAATAACTTTAACGGTGACGGCTTTTCGCCGTGTGAATTGATTAAATTGCAATACTCCATTGGATAACTTTTGCCGTCCTTGAAATACGGTAACGTAAAATAGTCTCTCAAGCATACCACATGCGCCTCTTTGGTATTATATTGAGTAGTGGCAAACTCCATGCGGTTATGTCCTTGTCCGTCCACGTTTCTCCACGATATGAGTTTCCATTGCGCGGACGAAAGGAACAAAACCGGCAATCCTTTTGCAAGGCATAACGCTAATTCATTAACGTTGCGAGGGTGAGCAATTGGGTATTTTTCGGCTTTGTCTTTATATTTGTCATAAAAATCTTCCCATGTTTCCTCTGTATAGTCTAATTTTGAAACACGGTCGGCGTTCCATAAATTTTTATCGACACCCTCCAAAGCGGACGCGGGCAAGAAGCCGATTAACTCAATTGCCAAAGCCGCGTCGCTTCCGTAAATACCTACCTTATCTTTATCGTATTCGGTTTTAACGTTACGTCCTCCGAAGTGTGTCCATGCGATAACA
>JAISDH010000134.1 GCA_031264975.1 Bacteroidales bacterium | reverse complement strand
TTTGCTTTGTTGGAACGCATCATCAAGTGTGCCAGCAACGAAGGCGACGTCATACTTGACCCTTTCATGGGAGGCGGAACAACGCTTGCCGTTGCTGACAAGTTGAGCAGGAAATGGATAGGTATTGACCAGTCCGTGCAGGCGGTGAAAGTAACCGAACTGCGCCTGATTCAGCAGACTGATTTGTTTACAAGTCTCTATGCCAATTCCTACACCTTGCAATTACATAAATACGACTACGATACGCTCCGCAGTATGGATGCTTTTGAGTTTGAAAGTTGGATTATCGGGCAATTCGGCGGCGCTTCCCACAGCAAAAAAGGAGGAGACGCCGGCGTGGACGGCACAGCAGCCGACGGAGCGCCTGTACAGGTGAAGCGTTCGGAAGGCGTAGGCGTAAACGTGGTAAAAAATTTTTCAGTATCTGCTAAGCAATTTGACAAAACATGCTTTGATAAAAACGTGAAAGCAGGAAAACCGGTTGGATATATCATTGCTTTTTCGTTTGCTAAAGGAGCGATTCAGGAAGTTGCACGGTTGAAAAATCAGGAAAATATCATCATCGAACTTGTGCCTGTTGATACGATTATTCCTGTTTCCAAAAAACCTGCTATCAAAATAGAAGTTGACGAATTGGCTCGTGATAATAGCGGAATACGTGAAATAGCATTTGTCGCTACCGGAGAAAGTCCTTCGGGTATCGAATTTTTTAGTTGGGATTTTGAATACGATATTGAAAAAGGTTTTAAATCTTCGGTAATCAGAGATACAGAAGGTAAACAACAACGACCTTTTAAAGCCGGTATTTATCACATTGCTGTTAAAGCGGTTGATAACAACGGATTGGAAAGTATTGAAACGATAAAACTGAAAGTAAACGGAGGGATACAATGGGAATGATAATCGATACCTCTTTCTATTTTTATATCACAGCTTTAGCCCCACGCCGTATATCATAATAAATGATACCTTTGCATCATCATTTATAAATGACGCTTTAAAGAATAAAATACCATAGTAACAAATATTTAATTTGAAATGGACGCTACAATAATACAACAGCTAATATTACATAAGGTTGGAAACAAGAACAATGAAGAAGGCGTATTGCTTTCAAATGCTCCTATCGTTATAGATGAAAGTATGATGGATGTTTTACTTGATTATTTTCTTTTGTCTTTTAAGTCGGAAGAACATTTCAATTTCTACCATGAAGACGGTTTGGAACACAATGAAATCTATAGAATTGCATCGGAAGTGTTTGAAGATAATGAAAGACTGTTTGAACATTCCACCGCTTTAGCCCAACATTTATACGATTCAAGTACGCATCCTAAAATCAAAGGAGGGGCGTTTTATATTGTATATTTTAAAAACTATTTTATCAACAATCAGGCAACAGACGCTATTGGACTGTTTAAGACGGAAAATCAGGACATTTTCTTGAAGACGCTCTTTTCCGAAGACAATTTTGCAATCCAAATGGAACAGGGAACCAATGTTCACAAATTGGACAAAGGCTGTTTGATATTGAATATTGAAAAGGAAAAAGGATATATTATTTCTGTTGTTGATAACATTAGCAAAGGAGGCGAAGCGCAATATTGGACGGATAATTTTCTTTCCCTTTGCCAACGACAGGATGAATATTACAATACACAAAATATATTGGCGCTAACCAAAGATTTTATCACCAAGGAATTGCCGCAACAATATGAAGTCAGTAAAGCCGACCAGGCGGATTTGCTCAATAAATCTGTCAATTTCTTTAAAGGTAACGATAGTTTCAATATGGAAAATTTCACCAACGAAGTTATTCAGGAGCCTGACGTGATAAATAACTTTACCAATTTCATGTCCAACTACCAACAGGAACACGATTGGGATATCGCGGATAATTTTGCCATTTCCGACAGTGCGGTAAAGAAACAGGCTCGCGTGTTTAAAAGCGTTATCAAATTGGACAAGAATTTTCACATTTACGTTCACGGAAACAGGGAATTGATAGAACAGGGAGTTGACGAAACAGGAAGAAAATACTATAAAATATTCTACAAAGAAGAAACCTGAGAACAACCGCTGTTCGGATATTTTATACTTCACGCGGGCTAAAATTGTGATATGAAAACAAATTGTAGAGACGCGATGCTTCGCGTCTTTATATACAAAATGCTTCGCGTCTCTATATTCAAGATTATGCCGCGCGTGCTGGAGATATTCATTGTGCGTATAAATTTGCGGCAATTTGCGGCAATTTGCGGACGTAAATTACACACTGCCTAAGCGCTAATTACACACTGTCTGTGTAAATTTTCATACGTATGTAAGCAATGCATACACACTGCCTGTGCTATGCTCGCATACGTGTATAATTTTACGTACATACGTATATAATTTTACGTACATACGTGCGAAAATTTACGTACATACGTGCATAATTTTATGTACATACGTGCGAAAATTTACGTACATATATGTAGAAAATTCATTACACATATCTCTATTATAAAGTAAACAGTCTTTAAAAAAAACATTAATCTGTTGTCATTTTAAAAGGAGCATTGAAAACTATATGTTGCGCGGGATAGTTTTGTATGTTGTCGTGTATGTTGTCGCAAATCGAATTAGCTCGAAAAGGTCAGGAAATGATTGTTTTTCACGGTTGCTATTTGCGGTTGTGAAAGACCGACTTTTCAAGTCATACAGTAGCACATCACAAAATGACGCCGAGAGTAGTATACATCAACTCAAGAGTTTCTTTACTTTGTTTAAGTACTTGAACGGAACATACTTTACCGGTAAATCTATCCACACGGGTGTACTTACAATGGAACGTTTGTTACTAAATGCAAAGAAACTCTCATGTCCATGGTATTTTCCCATACCGCTATTGCCCACGCCCCCAAAAGGTAAATGATGATTCGCAATGTGCATAATCGTATCATTGATACATCCCCCGCCGGAAGTAGTTTTGGATAGAATATCATTTGCTTTTTTACTTGAACCAAAGTAATAAAATGCCAATGGTTTTTCGTTCGCATTGATATAGTGAATAACTTCGTTTATATTCTCAAACGTCATCACGGGCAAAATGGGTCCGAATATTTCTTCCTGCATTATCGGATAGTCCGGTTTTACATCGTCAATAATGGTCGGAGAAATATATCTATCCGCTTCATCCACGTTTCCTCCGTAAACAATAGTTCCATGTTCCATTAATTTTTGCAGCCTTTTCATGGCTTGCGCATTAACAATACGGGGAAAATATTTGCTTTGTTGACAATCTTCTCCAAACATGGTCTTGATGTTTTGAATGATTTTCCGTATTAATTCCTCTTTTACCTCTTTGTGAACAAACAAATAGTCGGGAGCGATACAAGTTTGTCCTGCGTTAATGGTTTTTCCCCAGGTAATTCGTTTGGCGGCAATCTCCAGATTTGCGTTCCTGTCTACAATGCAGGGACTTTTTCCTCCCAATTCCAATATAACAGGAGTTAGATATTGGGCGGCGGCTTGCATAACAGTCTTTCCCAAACTTGGACTTCCGGTGAAAAAGATTACGTCAAAACGCTGTTGTAAGAGCAGTGTGTTTACTTCTCTATTTCCGTGTGTTATGGCTACGTATTTTTTATCAAATGTATCTTCAATCAGGTCATTGATGGCATTTGCAACTGTCGGAACATAAGGCGATGTTTTCAAAACAGCACAACATCCCGCAGAAATGGCTCCGATTAAAGGATTTATTAATAATTGAAACGGATAATTCCATGGAGAAATAATCAGGGAAGTACCCAAAGGCTCATAGATGATTTTACTTCGAGAGGGCTGTAAAAAGAGGGGAGTTGTTACTTTTTTTGGTTTTGCCCAGCGTTTCAAGTGTTTGATATGATTATTGACTTCGGCTAAAACAATACTGATTTCTGTCAGATACGCTTCTTCGTATGATTTATGTAAATCTTTTTCAAGGGCGTTGACTATTTGTTGTTCATGTTTTAGAATCGCTGATTTTAGTTTTTTAAGCTGTTCTATTCTGAACGAAACAGATTTTGTCCGGTTTGTTGCGAAGAATGCTTGTTGAAGTTTTATGATGTTTTCTATGTCTGTTAATGATGTATTTTCCATAAATAGTCTGTTTATTTATTGTGTCCTGAAAAATGTTCCATTGTTTTGTATACTCCCACCATATTGCCGACGATTGCATCAAAGCCGCGAACGCCAAACAATCCCTGACAAAGCCTGATAAAGCGCATAGACCAGGGCATACTTAAAAAGGTTTTATCTTTTTCTATGGCACGGATAATGGCATGAGCTACTTTTTCTGTTTTTAGAAGCGGGATGCGTGATTTAACGCCGTCAAACATGCCTGTATTGATATAGTAAGGATTTACGGTTGTAACATGTATGTTTGTGTTTAGTTGTTTCATTTCAAGCCGAACACTGTCCGACCATCCGATAACAGCCCATTTACTTGCAGCATACACCGACATTTTAGGATTGGAAATCAAGCCTGCAAGCGATGCAATGTTACAAATGTGTCCGCTTTTACGGTGAATCATTTCCGGTAAAAATTCCAATGTAATATACATAGGCGCCAACGTATTTACAAACATTGTTTTCGTAATATCGTCATGATTGTGTTCATTAAAAAACTTCCCTCTTACGATACCAGCATTGTTAATAAGAATATCAATTTGACCGATTTCCTTTTTTACCTTATCGGCAAATATTTTAACTTGTTCCGGGCTGGAAACATCGACGCAATAGGCAGATACGTTTCCTTTGGTAGAAAATTCAGCGATTGTTGCATTTATTTTTACCTGGTCAATATCCCAAATCACAAGTTCTGCTTGACGGCTTAAAGCCAATCGTCCCATTGTTTTACCAATACCGGAAGCGCCTCCCGTAATCAGAACTTTTTTCCCATTAAATTCACTCATCGTTTACTTTTTAATTTTACCACTGTTGTCTTCAAAAATAATGCCAATAACACGTATCATCTCATTGTCCTGTCATCTATCCTCTATTTGTTTGCCGTTTATTTTCAGTCTCTCGAAAAATGAACTGTTAAATTTTTGTACTATAGCTAACAAAGATGAACTAAAAAATGTACTTTTGTAACCAAATATAAAATCATTTATATCGTTAAAAATTAAGGCAATCAAGTATGCAGACAGAAAAAAAGAGTAAGAAGCTGATTTGGTTATGGCGATGTTTGAAAAGCTTATCAATCTTCGTCTTATCTGTTTTATTCAGCGCTTTTACAACGCAATTTATTCCCATTATCCCTACTATTTTTGTTGGTAGGGTACAAGTTGAATTTTTTCTTTTGATTCTTGTTTATTTTGGGTTGTTCTCCTTTTTCTTCAAGAAGGGAAAAAGGGCTTTTATCTGGGTTTCAGGTATTTTTAGTCTTGGAATAGTCGTCATTTCTCTGGTGGGAGTAGGTTGGAGTCCAAGATTGATTATTGGAAATGCAATGAACAATATTGCCTTTTTATTTAACAATGAAACATCATTGCAAGTTGAGGTAAAGCCGTCTGAAACCGCTATTTTTCCTCACATCACATTGCAGCAACGGATTCAGCAAAAAGTTAACTATGAAGATTCTGTAGTACGTTCCTTTGCCGTTAAGTCCTCTTTAATGTATTTCGATGAATACTATCCGAAGTATCGGCAAATTTGTCGTCAATTCTCTTTGTTGAAATATGTCAAGTTAAATTTTAAATATGTATCAGACCCTTCCAATTTCGATTACTTTGCGCCCCCTCAAGAAAGCATCGAACTAATGGGTGGAGACTGCGACGATTACAGTATCCTGGTAGCATCCGTACTGAAATCGATTGGCGCGAATGTACGCATTGTTTGGGCACCAAAACACGTTTATCCTGAGTTATATTGTGGAAATAAAATGGAATTTGAAAAATATGTTAGCGCCATTTACACGCTTTTTGAACATGAAATAGGTAAGAAACACATATATTATCGCATAGATAAAAATGGAAATTATTGGATAAATATCGACTATACGGACTTATATCCGGGTTCTGTTTACCAGTCCAATGAAGTTTTATCTATCATTTATATAAGATAAAAATAGAGAATGAAATATAATATGAATTATAAGAACAGGATAAAGTTGTTTTCAAAGAAAAAGAGGCAGAAGGCTGTCTTTTCAATAGTAGTATTATTACTTAGCAGTAATTTATTTGCTCAGTCAAATATCAGTTTAAATGCGGGGTTTAGTCAATCCATTTTTTACTGTGGGCAAGCAAAGTCGGTTTATCATTATTCTTTCAGACCATACAATTCTTATGCAGTAAGTTTTTTTTACAAGGAAAACCTTTCTGCTCTGCAAAAGAACTTACAGGTAGGGGCTCAATTGGAATTTAAACAACAGTCTTCCTGGTTTTATTATGATGACTTATATCCTACAGATACATTTGCAACAGGGGTGAGATATGATATTCGGTCGTTTAATTTGTATCTTTTTCCTGAATTAAAAGTTGGTGAATCTATTCGCTTTATCTTTAGCGGGGGACCCGTTTTTCAATACATTGTAAATGTCAAAGCGAAAGGAAAACAACTCCAAGTGATATCAGGACAAAACAATATAGAAACCGAAATAAATGAAAAGAACAGTAAAGAAATCGCCGGATTTAATATTGGAGCCAAAATAAATCTCGGAGTAGAAATCCCACTATACAGAAACCTCTACCTCACTTTTTATAACAACTATACCTTCGGCTTTTCAGGAATGAGAGGCGAAAGGCGAAAACAAATGAAATATTTTAACTGCCTGGATATTGGGTTATTGGGTGGTATCTTATATCAGATAGAACATAAGTAGTGGTTAGTCGCCCATTAATCCGCAATAAATGCAAAAAGGAAAATAACGGTTACAGATTTGCAGGTGATTTGTTGTGAATAAATTGACTTGACATTATATGAAAGTGGGCAACAAGCAATAAAAAATAATGATTAGTGATTAATCCTTTCATCCTTTTTTTGTCTGAATCAGGATTCACAGGATTAAAGAATGAACAGGATTAAAAAAAACAGCGAATGGAGTCAATTCCCGTTAGGGAATATCTCTCGGTAGAAAAAGAAATGAATATATTCTTTTTGCATTCCTACGGAATGCACCCCTCGCGGGACACCTTGTCCCTTGTCCCTTGTCCCTTGTTCCCTTTCGTCCCTTCGCCCTTTCGCCCTTTCGTCCCTCCCTCCTTTACACCTTTTTCCTATTGAATAAGAGAAAAAAAAATGATACCTTTGCAGCCCT
>JAISDH010000016.1 GCA_031264975.1 Bacteroidales bacterium | reverse complement strand
CCGCAGAATAGAAAATAAAGCATTAAAAGCCCATATAGTAGAAGCAGGATATGGTGCAATTATAGCTGCTATGACTTAATCTAAACGAAGAAGAAAATTATGAATGCAATTTGTACTCTACAACGAAACAGTTCATTGAATGGCAAAAAATAACTTATGTGATTCTTTATCAGTCAAACGAAACGAATTTTACAATATGGATAAACAGATGGCGGGTTGTTTTTTTTGAGAAGTCTCTGATTTATGCCACCCCACCCTTCGTCCCTTCGCCCTTCTTGGCTTGCCTGCTTGTTGCTTGTTGCCTGTTGCCGTCTCCCCCCTTATTCCGTTTCCTTCCACCATTGCCCAAATGTCTGTGTGGTATCGTTCAGAAAAACAATTTCTCCGATAATGGACGTTAACAGGCGTAATGGATTTTGTTGTTGCATATTGGCAGCGGTGAGGAGTTGCATGGGGTCGTCCCAACTGTGGCGACTTAGGGCAAATTTGGAGTTGTGTATCGGAATCACGTTTTTGGCGTTTAAATCCTTGCCTGCCTGCAAAGTCTCTTCCGGTAGCATGTGGATATATTTCCAGGCTTTGTTGTATTGTCCGTTTTCGAGTAGCGCAAAGTCTATCGAACCGAAACGGTTACCGATGCTTGCAAAATGCGTATCATAACCGCTGTCTCCACTCATAAAAATAGTAATCGTATCTGCCTTTAGCAAGAACGACGCCCAAAGCGACTGTTTCTGGTGAAACCCCCGTCCCGAAAAATGACGCGCAGGAAGACAATATATTTCAAAACCGGAATCAAGCGCAGCTATATCTTCCCAGTCCATTTCAATAATACTTGATTCATCAAAATTCCACCGTGCAAAATGTTCGCCAACACCCAGCGGGCAAATCACTTTTCCGATTCGCGGTTTCAACTCTTTTATGGTAGGATAATCCAGATGGTCCCAATGGTCGTGGGTAATTATAAGGTAATCAATATCGGGAATATCTGAAGGTTTATACAGGTCGGTTCCTGCAAATGCCGTGTTGACAAACGAAACAGGAGAAGCGGCTCTGCTTAAAACAGGGTCCACCAGAAAACGTTTTCCTCCAACTTGAAAATAACAGGACGAATGACCAAACCAAACAAGCAGATTTTCCTGCGGATTCAGTTTGGTAAGTTTGGTTTTTACGGCGGGTATTTTATTTTTCGGTCTCCGCTGTTTTGCCGAAGACTGAAAAAGGGCATTCCATGTACTTTCTGTTATTTGCGGAGTAGGATTTATATTCTGAAAACGTCCCTCTCTGTAATTGGGCGAATTATGCGTCCTTTCTAATCTTTTGCCTTTATGCGTACTGCCGAATTTTGGAAGATGAGTATATAAAACACATCCCACAACCAAAAGCAAAACTGTAATAATAATGCTGACTATCATTTTTCGTTTCATTGAAAATTTTTAATTCGCAAAGGTACAAAACAATCAGTCGATTTGATGATTGAACAGAAATCCAATACTCGCAACTCCTGTTTTTTGTTCATCTTTACATTGGAAAAACTCAGGAACATGACTAATAAATCCACTTCCATCATTTGACGGTGATTAAAAAAATATGCGCTTGTAGAGATTTGACATACACGAAATGAATGTGTATGATTAAAATCTCTCGTAGCCTAACTCTGAATTTTTTCTTTGAGGAGATTCATTTTAGTAAGCATCTTTGTATGGGTTCCGACAACCACAAAGAAAGATGCTTACTTTTTTCTATTTTCATCTCACAATTCCATTCCGCAGAATGTATAGGAAGTTATGCGTTTGCTGTTGGAAGAACTGAAATATAAGACTTTCCTCTTGCCTTTTTCTTAAATACAACAACCCCGTCTACCATTGCAAAAATAGTATGGTCTTTGCCAATACCTACATTTTGTCCCGGATTATGAACGGTTCCTCTTTGTCGTACTAAAATATTGCCTGCCTTTGCAAATTGACCGCCAAATATTTTAATTCCTAAACGTTTACTTTCCGATTCGCGTCCGTTTTGTGAACTACCGACTCCTTTTTTATGTGCCATTTAATTTAAATTTATCTGGTTATTGACTATTTTTTTGATTCAATGATTTCGTCAATTTGAATATAACTCAAATATTGACGATGTCCGTTTAATTTCTGGTATCCTTTTCTTCTCTTTTTCTTGAAGACCAACACCTTTTTCCCTTTTAGATGATTCAATACAGTCGCAGAAACTTTTGTTCCTGGTAGAGAAGACGTTCCTATGCTTATTTTACCGTTATTCTCAATTAACAATACATTATCAAAATCTATCTTTGACCCTTCTTCAGCATTCAGGCGATGAACAAAGATTTTATCATCTTTCTCAACCTTAAATTGTTGCCCTGCTATATCTACTATTGCGTACATGATTTTTGATTACTTAATACTTCCTTTAAAATTTGGTGTGCAAAGGTAGCATTTTTTTTGATACGTTGAGAACTTTATCTATAAAAATTATCATACGGGAGATAATCGACGTCTGTCTATAAGAGATAAAAAAGTAATCATCAAGTTATTATATTCAAAAAATGGGGAAGACTTTTTATAGTAACAAAATATTTTCATTCTTATACCGTATACGGTACAATTTTCCGTTTTCTGCACTATTATTACGGAATATCGTTTTGGTATTGATAAAAATAATATCTTTGCACAATTAAAGAAAAAAAATAAATTATGATACAACGTATTCAAACTTTGTTACTTCTTATTGCTGCAATATGTTTTACGGTAGCTTGTTTTATGCCGGTAGGGACAATATCTACTTCTGAAATCTACTATGTTGTCACTCCATGGGTATTGAAAGAAAATATCCCTGACGGATTGGTAATATATCCTACCTATTTTATTGGCATGTTGCAGGCAATGTTAGCAATTATCTCATTGGTTGCTGTTTTTTTGTATAAGAAACGTACAACTCAGTCTAAGGTGTGTACTGCCGCTATTATTATCAATTTTGTATTGATTATAGTCATGTTATGGGTTTATCCCGGCAGTATTTTACCCAACAAATTACCCGGTATGGAAATGGAATATTCACTCTTTGCTCTATTGTCTATTTTACCATTAATTTGTTTATACTTAGCGAACAAGTATATTATAAGGGATGAAAAAATGGTACGGGCGGCAGACAGACTTCGTTAAGGAAAAATGAGTTTCAAATTAAAAGCCCCTTTCTCTCCTTCCGGCGACCAACCCGAAGCTATTAAACTGTTATTAGAGTCTATCGCTCAAGGAACAAAAGACCTAACATTATTGGGCGTTACGGGTTCGGGTAAAACATTCACGATTGCCAATGTATTGCAAACATTGAATCGCCCGACATTGATATTGAGCCATAACAAAACGTTGGCAGCGCAACTCTACAGCGAATTTAAAGACTTTTTCCCCAATAATGCTGTGGAATATTTTGTTTCCTATTATGACTATTACCAGCCCGAAGCCTATATTCCTGCAACAAATACATATATTGAAAAGGATTTGGCAATCAATGATGAGATTGAAAAATTAAGATTAAAGACAACTTCCTCTTTACTTTCCGGTCGAAGAGACGTTATTGTCGTTTCTTCGGTTTCATGTATCTATGGCATCGGAAATCCGGAAGAATTTATGAACAATACAATTCATATTCAAGTTCAGCAACAAATTTCCCGCAATAAATTACTGAGACTTTTGGTAAACAGTCTTTATTCTCGAACAGAACAAACGTTGGAAGCAAGAAAATTTCGGGTAAAAGGAGATACCGTTGATATTTTTCCGGGTTATGGAGATATTGCTTACCGTATTATATTTTGGGAAGATGAAATAGAACATATTGAATCTTTTGACCCTGTCAGTGGAGGCGTCTATGAATCCATGCAACATTTGGTTGTTTATCCCGCTGATATTTTTATTATTTCTCCTGAGAAAATTAGCAATGCGATTCGGGAAATTCAAATAGATTTAAGACAAAGGATAGACCACATGAACGACATGGGAAAAAATCTGGAAGCAAAGCGGTTGCAAGACCGTGTTTCATACGACCTTGAAATGATTAGAGAATTGGGATATTGTTCCGGTATAGAAAATTATTCCCGTTATTTTGACGGTCGACCTCCCTATTCCCGTCCTTTCTGTTTGCTGGATTATTTTCCAAGTGATTTTCTTACAATTATAGACGAAAGTCATGTTACCGTTCCCCAAGTGCGCGGGATGTATGAAGGAGATAGAGCCCGTAAACTAAATCTGGTCGATTATGGCTTCAGACTTCCTTCCGCATTAGATAATAGACCATTAAAATTTACAGAATTTCAATCACTGTTAGGACAAACAGTATATATATCCGCAACTCCCGCAGATTATGAGTTGGAAAAATCTGGTGGAGTTATCATTGAACAGGTTGTTCGTCCAACCGGACTGCTTGACCCTTCCATTGAGGTAAGACCCTGCGAAAATCAAATAGATGATTTATTGGAGGAAATTGAAACTACCGTACAAAAAAAAGAACGCGTATTGGTTACGACGCTTACCAAACGCATGGCTGAAGATTTGTGTAAATATTTGACAAAAATAAATATACAAACAGAATATATTCATTCGGATATAGATACTATCAACAGGGTTGAAATATTGGACCGGTTGCGAAGCGGAGTTATTGACGTATTGGTAGGCGTTAATTTGCTGCGGGAAGGATTGGATTTACCCGAAGTATCGCTGGTAGCCATATTGGACGCCGACAAAGAAGGTTTTCTTCGTTCCGAACGCGCTTTGACTCAGACGGCAGGACGTGCGGCAAGAAATGTAAATGGAAGAGTAATCTTTTATGCTGATAAAATTACCACTTCCATGAAAAAAACAATGGATGAAACAAACCGTAGACGTGAAAAACAAATTGCTTACAATATCAAACATAATATCACTCCCACTACGATTGAAAGAACAAGGTCATCTTCTATCGTAATGAAACCCATACAAAATGAAGACCATTACTCCAAACATATAAGGCAATCGGAAGAAAATAAAAAACCCGGACACCTTCTATCCGAAAAGGAACTTGACAACCTAATATCATCCAAAAGAAAAGTTCTTGAACTCTATGTCAAAGAATTGGATTTTTTAAAAGCAGCGCAACTCCGAGACGAAATAGAAGCGCTAAAGAAACGAAAGAAAAAAAATGAAAATGGTTAATTCTTTTTTTGAGGTGCTAAGAAAAATATCCAGCGATTCTGAAAAGGAAAAAGTCTTTATCATTTAAACCAAAATTGTTAGATATAAAACGTTGTATTTTACCATTGAGTCGTTCTGCTTTAGCGTTTGTACGTCCGTATTTGAAGAAGTTTAGTATTTCATCTTCGTGTTTGCGCAGCATTTTGACAGTTCCTTTAAATTCTTCTATGTTCCAGGCTGTTTCGTACCATTTGCAGAGTTCGGATTTGATTTGTTCTATAGACTTGCCTGCATTCCCATAGACATACCAATGCTTAAAATCCTGACTGATTTGGTAAGCTATCTTTAAGTCGATATGATTAGAAAATACTTGATTTATTGTCTTTTTCATTTCATCGTTCCATTTATCGGGCGATTGTATTATCGCATGTGATACCCTTCGCAAAAGTTCTATTCCGGCAAATATCAGCTTATCTTCCGAATTGCGTTTTTTGTCATGTCCTGAAATAGCTATACAGTTTGTATAACCAAATCTCTGTTTAATTAAATTTAAATTTCTATTCATTTTTTTATTTTCTGTATTTGTTATTTAAGCTACTATTTGATGTACTTCTTCAGGTGTTTTTAATCCTAATGACCAATGCGGACGTTTCTTGTTATATAACATGATAGC
>JAISDH010000466.1 GCA_031264975.1 Bacteroidales bacterium | reverse complement strand
GCCGAAAAGAAACTAACAAAAAAAGGTACAAGAAACATGGAACAAGATACAAGGAAAAATACAGAAGGTACACACAAAACTTCCGCCTGTGAAGTCTGCGCATAATCTTCCCATCCTCCTACAGAGGTAAACCCTCCTTTTACAGAGGTAAAAAAATCAGGCTGTAAATTGCCGTTACTATGTTTTATCCTTTCCAATTCCATATTCTTACTTTGTTTAAAATGTTCATATATATTTGCTATTTAATTCCGGCTGCAAATGTACTAATTTTTTTGTTACCAATATCAACTTGTGCGGTTTTTTTTTGATATAGGTATATATTTTCTCTCTCTAGCTTGTCTAATATACTGTGGTTGTAAATGAAAAAAGTTTCATTCATTGTGTATTTTTTTTCATGAACAGCCAAAAAGAGGCGATTTGAGGGGGATTTCGGGCTAAATAATTTCGGATGGGTCGGAGATTTGGCAGTGAAATGGCAGAAAATTGTTTGAAGTGCGATAAATTTTTGTCTGAATCAGAACGAAAATAGTGATTAACGATTAGTGATTATCTCCTTTCGCCATAGGCACGCAAATGATACAGATTTGAAAAGATAACCACAGATTTTATTATCTGCGAAAATCCTTCTAATCTGCGTCATCTGCGTGCTATTCGTGGCTTGCCTGCCTGTTGCTTGTTGCTTGTTGCTTGCTGCCCTTTTCCTTTCGCCCCTATTTTTTATTTTTTCTTTTCTTTTTGGAGAATAGAAAGTTTAGTCTTGAGGGTAGTTATTTCCTGTTTGGCTTGTTCTATTTTTTTATTAAACTGTGCTTTGAGTTCGTCGCTATTTTTTGAATGAGCGAAGAATCCCAGATTATTTTCCCACAGGTTTACATCATCTGTCAGTTGTTTTATTTTATTTTGGAGAAAACGTTGTTCTTTTTCCAAAAAACCATTGCCATTGGACTTGCTACCTTTGGTCATCATTCCGCTGATATGTTCTTTGTATTTGGCTTTATTAACTTCCTGAGCAGATATTTTCAATTCGTCAAACCGTTTGTTAATCGCTTCACGAAAAGCATTTGTAAGGCGTTCTTTTTCTGATAATGCGATATATCCTATTGCCGTCCACTCTCGTTGAAAGGCTTTCAGTACTTCAAAATTTTCTTCTCTGGAATCTACAAAAACATATTCATTGACACGTTTGATAAGGTCTTCTTTTTTCTGTAGATTATCAGCTTCATGTTTTTGAACATCGAGAAAATATTCGGTCTTTAGCTGAAAAAACAAATTGCAAGCCTTACGAAAACGATTCCATAAGGCTTCCGATTGATGACGCGAATGAGTCCCTATCTTTTTCCACTCCCCTTGCAAAGCAATGATCTCTGCTGTTGCTTTTTTCCAATCATTGCGCGATGCAAGAGCTTCGGCTTCCATACATAGATTTAGTTTCAAATTGTAATTTTCAACCTGTTCTTCTTTTATCCGGGCTAAGTACTGTTTTTTATTGGCAAAGAAGATATCGCAAGCTTTACGAAGACGTTCCCAAATGGCGTCATATACGTCTTTGTGTACAGTGCCTATGGTTTCCCAAGATTTAAACAACTCCATTACCTGACTGCTCATTTTATTCAGTTGTTTAAAGGAGGTAATTTCCGTGTTGGCAAGTTCTTCAATTTGTTCACAGATAACCAATTTTGCATTGTAATTATCACTTTGCAATTTGTACAATTGGTCATAATAATCTCTACGACTTTGGTTAATCTTATCGGAAGCGGTTTTAAATCGGTTCCAAAGTTCTTCTCTTTTATCATCTTCTACGGGACCTGCTTCTTTCCATTCCTGATGATATTGTTGCAGCAATTTAAAAGACCGGACAATAGACGTTTCAAATAATAAGGCTTCTGTTTTCTCACAAATTTCCAATTTGCGTTCCATATTCTTTTTAAGGTCGAGGTCTCTCAGTTCTCTGTTGATTTTTACTTTATCAAAGAATTTTTCTACATAAAAATGATAATTCTGCCACAACTCCCTCACATTGCCTTGTGGAACTGCGCCTATTTCCTTCCATGTTACCTGTATTTCTCTAAACCGGTCATATATTTGTTTCAGAGAATCGGTAGAAGATTCGATAAGTTGTTTTAATTCTTCGAGCAAAGCCTGTTTCTTTTTCACATTGGCAATTTTTATTTGCTCCATGTCTTCCATATATTTTGCCTTGTTGGCTTTATAATGGTCAAATGCTTCATTAAAACGCATATCTAATTCATCGGGAGAGGAATCAAAATCTTCTTTATTACCTCCATTCGTCAAGAAAGATTGTAGACGTTCTTCTCTATCTTCTTTTGTCAATTTCAAAAACCGAATCTTGAGTAACGACATCTGTTTTTTTATTTTTATGATGTCTGTTTCTCCGACGGTTTCTTCTATAGTTTCCACTATTTCTTGACGGTTGAGGTGGTCAAAAAAATCATCTGCTATATCTATTTCCTCTGAAAGCGTTTCTTCTCCCATTGCTAATTTCTCTTGAAGTTCCTCTTTGGCTTTCTCCTGATATATTTCAGCTGGGCTTTCTTTTATTTCTTCCGCTAATGCCTGTTCACTTACAGTTTCTTCTGCTAACACTTGCTCACTCACAGTTTCTTCCTCTGATACTTGTTCGCTTACAGTTTCTTCTGCTAACGCCTGTTCACTGACAATTTCTTCTGCTAACGCCTGTTCACTGACAGTTTCTTCTACTGATACTGGCGTTTGTTCGCTTACAGTTTCCGGCTCTACTATTTTTTCTACATTTTCCTGTTGAAAATTATCATTTCTATCTTCCATCTCTGATTGTTTTATATTGGTTTCATTTTCATTCTCGTTTTCTTCTTTCATTTGAAGAGTATCTTCTTCTTGCTCCTGCAATGTATTTTCACTTTGCATTTCACCCTCTTGCAATAAAGATGTATCTTCCTGTTGAATATCGGTCTTTCTTTCATTATTAATAACCTGTTGGTTGTTTTCATTTGTTATTTGTTTTTGTAGGTCTTCCATATTATAACTATTTTATAGAAACAATAATTAAATTAAGATGTTCTGTTCTGTATATATTTGTATATTTTCTTTTCAAATAAACATATCAATTAGTTCTTATTTAAATGTGGAAACAAAGGTACTTAAATTTTTCATATAAATAATAGAAAAAGGCAAGAAATAATTACAATTTTTACGATTCTTCCTATTCGCATGATAATTAAAGAACAGGAAAGAGAGCGTTCGGTAGTATTTCTTACCGGTTAATAGCGATTATTTATTCAAAATTATCTTTTGAATAGAAATCAAATTCATAGAATTAGTCAGTCTTACAAAATACATCCCCGATGAAAACGAAGAAATATCTACTTCCAAATTTCTTTTAAAATCAATCTTCCCACGATGAATAACCTGTCCCTGTATATTGATAATTTCAATAGCAGTGAGAGGCGTCTCTTCGGATATTATTTGAATTTTATCTTGCGCAGGATTAGGAAATATATTGATTGTATTGTTTTTTTCTATATCGGATATTCCTAATACGTCCGTATCATAAGTAAGTTCCCAACCCTGGTCAACATTTATATCATCTGAT
>JAISDH010000435.1 GCA_031264975.1 Bacteroidales bacterium | reverse complement strand
ATCATTCTCGAAGTTACGGGCGAACACGACAGCGGTTTTGATTCTGTGATCTGCAAGATGGGAAATATCTCCGAAATCAGGCGCGTTGCTGAAAAATCCGCCGTTTCGGTCTCGTTTCTCGCCGGCACAAGGGAATATTCGATTCCGGTTACCGGAAATATCGACGTCGAAACAGAACGCGCCAAACTCAAGGACGAACTTAATTATTTAGAAGGTTTCCTCATTTCGGTGAACAAAAAACTGTCGAATGAAAAGTTCGTGGCAAACGCTAAACCCGAAATAGTTGAGAACGAAAGGAAAAAACTGTCGGATACGGGATCTAAAATAAAAACGCTCAAGGAACGGTTGAGGCAATTATGAGCGGTAATTTAATGAAAATATCCGTATCGTGCGCATGCAGGAAAGCGAAGGTAATCAGGAAAGCGCCAGCGACAAGTTGGTATGCTGGCTAAAAACAGCAAAGGAGAAAGGCGACGAGTACGAAAAAATCAAAAAACTCTATTCGGTGAATAGAGTTTTTTTGACCTGGGACAGGATGTTGTCGTAATCAGACATAATGTCTATAGACATCAACGTCGAATTTCAGATAGAAAATGAATATCCGGTTGCGGAACCCGGAGCATCATCTTTATTCGCATAAACAGGCTAAAGCATGATTAATTGTACTACACTGGCGCGTAAACGACCGCCAGTATTTTCGCTGTTCCGTTTATTGCCTGAATCCCGTGTTCTATTATCGAATCGTAGTAAATGCTGTCGCCCGGATTGAGAGCGTAAGCTTTTTGCCCGTATACAATTTCGACAGATCCGTCTAAACAATAGATAAACTCCTCTCCCTCATGCGACGAGAAGACAAAATCGTCTCCCTCTGAATTGTTTATTTCGATAATGAAGGGTTCCATGTACCGTCCCGATTTTGCTCTTGCCAGGGAATAGTAGTCAAGATGTTGTGTATTGTTTGAGGACTTGAACCTTACGCCTTTGTCATAGTCCTTGCTGCGACAGACAACGGGACATTCCGATTCGATATCGTCAAGAAAAGTTCCCAGCCTGACTCCCAGCGCTCTTGCTATTTTGATTAGTGGAGACAGAGACACTGACTCTCCATTTTCGATCATTTCGATTTGACTGACTGTAAGTCCTGTGCGTTCGGCAACAGTTTCAATGCTGACAAGTTTGGATTCTCTGACAGACTTCGCCTTGCTCCCCGCTGTAATAATAGATTCGCTCATAAATCAATTTCTTTTTTTATTATTTATTAATCAGGCGGCAAAGGTAGTATTTTCATTTGACTGTAAAACATTTTTTAAAAAAAATCATATCCGGTCATTTAAAAATTCTGAATATCTTAACTTTATCGATTATGAAATACTCATTGTAAACTGATCTTTTCGTCTAAAAATTTATCCAAATCTTTTCCACGCAGGTTTTTTGCCACGATAATGCCGCCTTTGTCTATCAGGAAATTGGACGGTATCGCCCTTACTCCGTAAAGTGCGGCGGGAGCGCTTTTCCAAAACTGGAGATCGGAGAGATGCGTCCATGTCAAACTGTCCTTGGCAATAGCTTTCAGCCAGTCGTCTCTGTCTCTGTCGAGCGAGACGCCGACTATGTCGAATCCCTTATCCTTGTATTTGTTGAATGCTTTGACTACGTAGGGATTTTCGTAGCGACAGGGTCCGCACCATGAAGCCCAAAAGTCCAGCAGGACATATCCTTTACCGAGTTTATCGGAAAGTTTCACAGGGATTTCTTCGGGCGTATTCAGCGTAAAATCCGGAGCAGGTTTGCCAATGCTGACATTTTCCAGTATTATGATATACTCATGCAAGGTTTTAACATACTGAGTATTCAATAGCGAAGTGTCGAGCAGCGCTATGTTCGAACGGATTTCGTCGGGCGTCAGCTTGTATGCAAAAAAACGGTATAAAGCATAAGCTGAAACCAGCGAGGCGGGATGCTGACGGATAAATTCTTCTATCTTCACATCTCCCTGTCTGTCTTGTTCCTGGTATTCAAGATACAGGTCTTGAGACGCCGATCCCGCGACTTCGGAATTCCGGTAGCGTTTTGCCGTATCCAGCTTGACGTTTACCGGACTTGCATCGAAAAATACGAAAAAGGAACTTCTGGCTGTGTCCAGCGTCAATCCGTAAATTTCGGGCAATGGAACGTTTGCGGAAAATTTAAATTCCCCGCCTTTAATCTCCGTCGAATCAATGACAAAAAACTTTTTGTCTACAAATTTTTGTAAATAGATTTTTCCCGACGGAACACCTTCTACTGTCCCCGTAACAAGCAGGTTGCTCTTTTCGGAACAGGATATTGCCGAAGCAATAATAATAAACAAGAGTAAAAACTTTTTCATTGCTAATCAATTATCTAATTTGAATTATTATTAATTTCATTTATATTTTCTGCTAACATCAATTTCATATCTTAATTCTTTTAAATTTTTTTCTGCGGATTGTCCAAATTTGATATTTCTTCTATTGTTAAATAATTTGGACCAAAAAATAACGCCTGTTTCCTTCTGAAGCAGCACGCACCAAAACATTGGCTTCGCCAATAGCGTATGTTCTTGATTTTAATACTTTAATCAACTCAACATCCGCATTAAAATTTTTAGCTTTGTCAAGAAATTGCAATGCCAGTAATTCCGAAGGGCTAATTACTTTATTCATATTATTTCTGTAAAAATCATATTATATATAATCTCAAGCATAAAGTCATAGTTTTCAATATTTTCACTCATTTCCAATCATTTTTACATTTCGCAAAAGTACATAATTCTTTTCACTTATAAATAACAAGGCGGCAAACTTTTTACTTACCGCCTTTTATTTGAGATATGCCCGTCTTTGTCGCACTATTTATTGCTTAGCAATATATCACTCAGAAGGTCTTTTTGGCAGGACAATGTCTTTTCGTCGATTTGGAGAAATCCAAATTCGTGATTGAATTTTTGTCCTTCCACTATAATCCAGTGAAGGAATTTTTTCGCATTTGAGTG
>JAISDH010000363.1 GCA_031264975.1 Bacteroidales bacterium | reverse complement strand
CTTCCTGAATCATTTTTATTTATTTATAATTATCTGAATACGAGTACGGCAACCGAAGCCAGAAACGATGCGATTGATACCCATAAGCTTATCTGTTGAACCTGTCCCGCATTGTTGGTCTGATTGGATCGGTACCTGTTTGGCGTTACATATATAATATCGTTCTGCTGTAAATAATACACCGGAGATTCGAATATGTTCGCTGCCCGCAGATCCGTCTGATATGCTGTCCGCTCTCCGTTCTTTTCACGGACAACTTTAACATTGTCCCTCCGTCCGTAAATGGTAAGGTCGCCAGCCATGCTGAGAGCCTCAAAAAGCGTGATATGATCGCCTTTGATTTCGTACGTTCCGGGACGGGCAACCTCGCCGTTTACAGTTACACGAAAGTTCATGTACTGTATTGTAACTGTCGGATCTTTGATATATCCTTCGCTAATAATTCTTTCCTTGACAAGTTTCTCCAGCTGGTTTCTGGTCAGTCCTTTGACATGCAGTATACCCAAAACAGGAAAATCAATATCGCCTTCCCTGTTCACCGTATATGCCAAAAGTCTCTGCTGCAACCCGGAAACATACGATTCCCCAACTCCCTGATACGAAATCACCGGAAGATTGAAAGGCAAAGCCAGTTCCGGCTCTTTGCTTGATACTACAATGGAGAGCATGTCCTGCGGCTGTATGCTTATCTCCGGAACTTCCGGAATTTTAGTGAGTTTGCTGGTTTCACCAATATCCTGCATGTACGCTATTTTTTTTTGAGAATTGCATGAGGACAGCACTACTGTAATTAACAGTAGATATTTTGTAAATCTGTGCATTATTTATAATATTTGTAATTTTAAATCATAACCGTTTTTCATGGAGAAAATATGCGACACCGTTTACATCGCCGTATAATCAGTTAAAATCGGGTGCAAGTAACCATTTCCAAACGGGAATCACCTGAACAGTCAAACCGTTTTCTATGACAGTAACTTCCTCATCCCAGGTAATTATTTCGATTTTATCCAGTGAATATACTTCCGCAAGCTTCACCAGCGACCTTACTTCTCTTTGTCGGGTGGACATATCGGCGATACTGTACGATACCTGTACCGCTCTACAGTCTTTGGGTATAAAAAAATCGACTTCCATGTTCCTGTTGTAATAATACAGATCATCCTTATATTTCTTTTTCAACGCTATGGCAACCATGTTTTCCAGCAGTTTGGTTTCAGGCTCAAATAAAAAAATGTTCAACAGCCCGTTATCCCAAAAGTATCTTTTTTTGAGAGTTTCCCTGCTGCTCAGTTTATCCGAAAAATTGGAAATACCGAATATCAGATAGGCGTCCTCCAAAAAACGGATATAATCCACCAGCGTATTGCGCGCAAGGTTTGTCCCGGCGGAATCCACTATATTTTTTATTCGGACAAGGGACGATGGCTGCATTACACTTTCCGCCAGCTTCTTCACAAGAACCCGTATCGCATTTTCGTTCCGGATTCCGTTTCTGAAAATAACATCGCCCAAAAGAATTTTCTGATACAGGGAATTTATCCAGCTTCGCCTGTCCCTGAAAATAAAGGATTCTGCAAATCCGCCATAATAAAAATAATCATGAAACAGTTTTAAAACCTGTGCGCGCGTGTCGCCGTATTCCCAGTTTCGCGTTAAAACAACTTCATGGAACGACAGATATTCCTGAAACGAAAAAGGAAAAACCTCATGTGCAACGAATCTGCCTCCAAGTGTTGTATATATTTCCCGGCTAAGCATTTTTGCATTGCTGCCGGTAACAAACACCCTGTATTTTGAGTCGGCAAGACGGCGTGCAAATTTTTCCCAGCCCGCAACATTCTGAATTTCATCTAAAAATATCCATGGGCGAATATCGTACATTTCTCTGTAACATTCCAGAAACAAACCCAGATTTTCCGCATCCACAGACGCAATTCTCTCATCTTCAAAATTGACGTAAAGAATATTGTCTTTATCCATTTCCCTTTTCCGAATTAAATCCTGTATATGCTGATACAGTAAATAAGATTTGCCCGCTCGACGTAACCCGATCATTACATAGTTTGCAGAGGGTTCCAAATCAAGCGGTCTTTTGACCAGCGAAATTTCCGGAATTTCATTCTGTCGCTCGATAATCAGACTTTTAATAACTCGCTTTTCTATCATACATCCCGTTTATGACTGCAAAGGTACAAATTATCTTTCAATATACTGAGCAATAATTCGTTTTTTTTGCTCAATATACTGAGCAATATTGACAAACTTTGAAGAAATTCAGAATTTTCATGTCAAGTGTTACAGTCTTGCGATGCATCACGCCATAATTCAAAATTCATAATTCAAAATTCCCTCTCAGTATGCTTTTTTGTCGCCTCTGATCATAACGAACACAGTTCGTATCATAATTTCCATATCGAGTGTTACAGACCAGTTTTCGATATACCAAATGTCCTTTTTGATACGTCCTTCCATGTCTTCCAGTCGGGTTGTTTCGCCACGGAAGCCATTGATTTGCGCCCATCCCGTGATGCCGGGTTTAATGAAATGGCGTACCATGTATTTGTTTATCAGTTGTGAATACTGAGTCGTGTGATGAAGCATGTGCGGACGCGGTCCCACCAGCGACATGTCGCCCTTGAGAACATTGATAAACTGCGGCAGTTCGTCAAGATTTGTACGACGGAGGAAATTGCCGATACGCGTTTTACGTTCGTCGCCGAATGTTGCCTGTCTGGTGTGGGCTTCGCCGTTACATTTCATGCTGCGAAACTTGTAGCAGTTGAATTTTTTCCCCTTTATCCCTGTCCGTTCCTGTATGAAAAAAACCGGTCCCGGAGAACTTAACTTTATCAACACTCCAAGTATCAAATAAACAAACGGAAACAGGATAATCAGAAAAATAAGAGAAACAGCGATATCAATCGCTCTTTTAACAGCGGCATTGTGAGTATGACTTAGCGGAACTTTCCGCAGAGACAGAACAGGTATGTTGCCTATGCTGTCCAGCACAATGGATGTATTGGCATAGTATGAAATTGAGGGTACCACATGAAAATTTATCACGTTCCG
>JAISDH010000360.1 GCA_031264975.1 Bacteroidales bacterium | reverse complement strand
TCCTTCATGACCTGTTCCACGTCCCGTCTGCGCATGTCGGCAATCGAGAACTGCGGATAGTCGCAATCTACTACGGCTACATTGTAGCCCTTTACGTAATGCAGGTAACTTGCCGCAAGTACGGTCAATGTTGTTTTACCTGCTCCGCCCTTCTGTGTCGAAAAGGCAATAAATAATGTTTCTTTGTTCATACAATTAATTAATTTTATTGTTATACATCAGGCTGTTTGAGCCATTGACTGTTTGTTTGATTCTTTATTTGTTTTCGCAGTTGTTCCCCCGTCTTTACCATCATACCGGCGGCAGGATATTCCAACATTCCAATATTCTGATGTCCCAATATTCCGGCAATCCTGAATTTTTCAGAATGCCGGTCTTTACATTCCGGTATTCATACCGCTTTACCTTTGTCCGTTCTTTTGTCCACTTTTCCATTTTATTAATCATTTAATCTTTTAATCATCCAATTGTTTATTTCATCCTGTATTCGTTTTCACCAATATTCATTTTCACCAATATTCATTTGAAAAAATGCCCGTACCGATTTACCGACATACGAATATTTTCCTGCAAAATAAGATATAAAAAATGGGGGATTTTCCATGTCCCGGGCAGGTGTCTTCGAGTTGCGCCGGTTGTGTCTCCGAGTTGCGTCGACCGGATGATAAATGGGCGGAAAATCCCCTCTACCTTTGCGGCGTATTTCAAAATAATATTTATCGCGATGCAAAAATCAGAGTACATATCCATACCGGAAGCCGGTAAAGACGGTTGCAAAGTCAGTATGGCTAACATGAAAGTCAGCAGGGCTAACGCCCAATCCTGCGGTAGCGGGATTTTATTTGCGCCGGCAAATAGCAAGTTGTATTTTGCGAAGTCGAAAATTGGAAATTAATCTATTGAACAATAGATTATTACGAGAAAGAAAAATCACAATGGGTAACGATATGGAAACGAGCGGACTGCTTTTGTTTGCCGCGTTTTACCATTGTTTCAAATAACTCGTGGCAAAGATAATGAATCTTTCTGAACATTAAAAACAAATTTTGAAACTCAACGAATATTCCATTTTTTTTGATTCAACAATATTTTGTCTGATATGCCTAATTTGTAGGTTGTTTGAGGATTGAGCGCATTTAGCAGAGTGGTTGTATCTTCTTGTGGATTGAGGGTTTCAAGCATTGCCCCCAATAATGCAATGGTTTGTGGCGTGTAATTTATTGCTAATGATTTGATTTCGGATTTTTGTTTATTATCAAGGATTTTCAATAAGCGAAGTAACTGTTTGCATAATTGATTGGAATTTGCATCGGGAATTGTTTTGAAAAGGCGTAAACTATCAAGCAATTGAAACAATAGTATGTTATCTTTTGTTATTGTGTTTTTTTGTTTAATGAAATAAATCTGATAATTTCCACGCTTGATTGCTTTTTTTACTTTCGTTGTTCCAATTTGCAATACACCACAGGATTGCGTTGATAACTTTAAGTCTTTGAAAACTGGATATCCCGTTATGTATCCAATTTGTTTCCCGTCTTTCTCTATGAGGTCTTTGATGATTTCTAATACATCAGGTAACAATTCGCCTGATCTGTTATTTGCGGCTTGTAAAAACGTCCTTTGCAAAAACGGCGGATTTGTCCTGCCGCTACCATATTATTCAATATCCGATTGACAGATGCTTGTTTCCTTTTGTCAATAGGGAAATCTCTTGGAGTAAAAATGAAGCCGCAAGAGAAAGTATTAATCGTATCTCTAACAGTATCTGTCATAATTATTTATTTTATGGTTGAAACGATAATTCTATAATGATTTATAATTCTTCAATATCTTCGTCAATATTAGACAGTTGAACCAAATTTAGAATCATATCCAAAAATCCTGTGTTTTTGTAGAAATAATTTGGATTGTCTTTCAACTTGTTTTCTATTAGATGAAAGCCATAATTAGCAACCTGTTCCATTGTATCAATCAGTAAATCAACTGCTTTTCTTTCTGTAATTTCGTCTTTTTCGAGAGCAATTAAATCTAAATCATCTGTTTTCGCAATTAAAGCAGTGAAAATATATTCTCTGATTTTAGGATAGGCTCTCCTGTCTTTTTTTGAATCCAGATTTCCCCAATATTGAATTGGCTGACCAAACGATTTGTGTTCTCCGTTTAGCGGCATTGATTTGCCTGCATATAATCCAAGAAAAAAAGCATAAATATAAAGTTCATAACCCGCGCCAAGCGCTTTTCCTTTGGCAGAAGTATGTTCTGACGCACCTATACCATAGTCGGTATATTCGCGCAATAAACTTTCTTCAAAATGAATCTCAAAATTCGGGTTTCTTCTTGCCCATATATCATACAATTTTTCTGTTGCCATAATCTTATTTAATTGGAGTTATAATTGTTTGAATGGTAGATAAGTCTTTTTCGTTAAAAGGCCGTTTTTTCTCAATACGGAATATTGCGCCATTTAACGATTCTATTTTTTCGTTGTCCAAAACGCTGCGTTTATTTTTTTTGTCTTCGATTAAAAAACTCTTTGTGAAAATAATACACTGTTTTTTTATATCGGAAATTACATTAAAAAAGTCGCTTTCTTTGGATTCCGTAAAAGAACTTGTCGGGGCATCAAAAATAAGCGGATAGTCGTTTTCTCGTTTTATGGTTGTTAATTCCGAAACAGCAAAAAGTACAGACATATACATTGTGGTTTTCAATGCTTGATTAGGACTTGAAACAAATGTGCCGTTGCTGTCTTGCAGTTTTATTTGGGCAGAACCGTCAGCCGATTTTATTATCCTAATAATTCCATAAAAACTATCAATGTTCAGATTTTCAAGATATTGATTTGATTTTTCTTCTAAGAGTGAAAGAAAATCCTGCGTATTTTTTTCTTTGGCATTTTCAAACGCTTTTTGAATTTTACTCAGAGCTGTATGAATTTTGCAATAAGTATTTGCAACCGAAGTTTTTGCCAACGCATCGTATTTCTCCTGCGTTTCCTGTAGATTCTTTTCTATTTCTTTTATTTCCTTTTCAAGTAACGGTATTTTCTTTTCTGCGTCAGATTTGAATTGCCACCAGTTAGAAATATTATGATAAGCATTTAAGAGTTGTTCTTCGGTCAAATTATCATTTTGAGCCAATATTTTTTTCTTATTATCTTCTTCATAATCAATAGCTTCCTGTATTTTACGATCATCTTTTTTTCGTGCTTCATTAAACTCTGTTGTTTCTTTTATCCTGTTAATAAGATTATTTAATTCGTCTTTATCTATTCCCAAACTGATACTTTTTTGTTCAAGTCCTTTGATAAAATTATTGGGGAAAAGCGGTTTTTCTTCTATTTTTTCCTTTGGTTGCTGGCTTTTCAATAATTCATCCAATTTATTGACCATAAAATTATACGCATCCGTATCTTTCGGGGCTTTACGACCGCAAACTTTACAAAATTCGTCTTCTATCATTTCTTTCATTGTATTTTCGTCAGGAATATAGATAGATAACGGAATTATGCCATTTGCCAGATTTGTTGAAATTTCCTGATATGCTTCCTGTTTGCCTTTTTGCTTCTTTTCTTCGTCTTCCAGTTTTCTTTTTTGTTTACTGACCTCTGATACTTTCTTTTGGTATTCTTCAAAAATTGACGAAAAACCACATAATATCCATTGCTCGTCAAGTAGTTTAACGGTATAGTTTTCTTTAATAAGGAAACGAATTTTTGTTTGTTTATCATAAAGAGATTTTAGCCTGTCATTCAATGATTTCAACAACTCGCTTGCTTCTTTACTTTGTTCAATATCATTCAATTTCGTGGCATAAACATCGGCATTGTTTTGATTATTTCTTAAATCCGCTTTTTTTTCGTTTAAATTTTTACGCAACTCTTCAATTTTATATCTCAATTCCTTTTCTTGCAGACTGTTTTGCTTATCTGATTTCATCGCATTTTGATAAACTTTGTTTGATTGATTTTCAGCAAATTCGGTAAAATCAACATAAGGGTCAAACTGCCTGATATTTGAAAATGTTTCGATAAGATATTTTAATGCTTCTGGGCGATTAAAAACATTCAATTCGGTTTCGCCTTTGAACAGACAATATTTACGGATTGCTGTATCAAAACACCTGTCCAGTAATCTTCCCCCGTATTCGGGTATCCGTTGCGAGCCTTCTTCGGAAAAACCTTTGAATTGAAAATTATCTGTTTTAATATCGTTATTGAAAGTTTTAGAAAATGAAAACGATTTCTCAACGATTTTTTCGCCATCATGGTCAAAAGTCATGGATACTCGTAGCGTATCGGTTTCAAATTCGGAAAGTTCCGATATTCTCTTTTCTGAAATCAAACGGGAATCCATATTTGATTTTGAAGTGTCAAACAACCATTCCAATGCCTCAAAAAATGTGGTTTTACCATCGCCGTTATCGCCCACGAACAATGCTAAACCATCTTTAAAATGAGTCGTATTCTCTCCGTAATAACTTCTAAAATTTTCTATTGTTATCTCCTTGATAATCATAAGACATTATTATTTAGATAGTTGAACACTTCGTTATAAATTTCTTTCTGATTGCTCTTATTCGAGTTCTCATTAACGCCCCGAATAATTTTTGCCACAGAAACAATAATCGGATTATCGGAATCCAAAGCATCTTCTATCGTTTGAAAATCGCTCGAATCGTATTTGTAAAACGAACCTAAATTGCTGTCCGACAGAACTAATTGCAATATTTTATCTTCGTTACTCATTGTGATATAAATTTAAGTTATAATGATTCATTGTATCTAATAGCACATCAAGCGTGTGCGAACTGTTTTCGGACAGTAAGGAAAAGTTATCAACCCGTTCTAATTCCTTTTTCAGCATGCTGCGTTCCATTTCATAACTGTCGCTGTTTGGATTGATTTCGGGAATTACTACCAAATCGTGAATGTAAGCAAATTGCTTGTCGGGGTGCTGCCGTAATATTCTACCGCGCCGCTGCACAAATTGGCGTGGGTTGCCTGTGCTTGCACAGAAAATCGCAAATTCCGCTCTCGGCACATCAACACCCTCGTCAAGACATTTCATCGAAGTTAAAACATCAATATCGCCCTTTGCAAACTGTTCTAAAATTTCATCTCGTTCTACAATACCTGAAACAAATTGCCGTACTGTTGTTCGATTGTCTATATCTCTGACCGCTTTTGTGAAAACATCAATCAAATGCACAGCCTCGTTATCTGTTTCCGTTTTGTCTTTTTCAGTGTAAAAATCAGTTTCAAAATAATCGTTTGGGTCGTTTCCTTCGGGAACATAAACAAGGGTATATTTTAGATTATGCTTTTTGTTGTAATACTCTTTCAAAATATTGTTGAAAACGGCAACTTTGTTGAATGTCTTATGAATTATGCGTTTTCGTGCCAATAACAAAGCAGTTAGTATCGGGTCGTTTTTGAAACTGTCGCTATTACTGTTGTAATATTTTGAAATTTTTTCGGACAACTGCATATATTGTTTCAATTCCTCATCGGTAAGTTCTACTAAATGCGGAAAATAGTAATATCGGCACAAAACGCCCTTATTTATTGCCTCTTGCATTGAGTATTCATAAGTATATCCGTTTTCGCTGTTGAAAAATGTGAACAGTTTTTTGTTGCCTTCTTCGTCAAATTGCCGTTCAGGTGTTGCCGAAAGCCCGATACGGCGTTTATATGTTACTTTTGACAAAAGTTTTAGCATTGTTACTGACCCCATATTATGGCACTCATCGGCAATAAGTAAAGTTTTTGCCGACAACTGATTCAATTCCGCAAAAATATTCGGTCTTGCAAAAGAGGCATAAGTTGCAATAACAATGTAGGATACTTGCTCTGCCTTCTGCAATTTTTCCTGCAACAATATACTGCCGATTTCATTTTTCCATCGTGGGCTTTTTGAACATACTTTTGTTATCTTTATAAAATTGAATTTTCTGCATTCACTTTCCCACTGATTGACAAGCGTTATTGTCGGGACAAGAATCAACGCTTTATAATAACCTGTTTTCTTATAAATTTCAAGCAGGCAATTCAACGAAGTAATAGTTTTTCCTGTACCGGTTGCCATTGCAAACAGCCCTTGTTGTTTGTTGTTTTTCCAATTTTCAAATGCTGTTTGCTGATATACCCGCGCACCTTGCGGATATGGAAATTCCGGCTTTATATCTTCTTCTTTTTCCTTTTCTATTACCTGCTCAACTTGTCGTTTTGCTTTGTCAAGGGCTTTTTTAATAGATTGTCTAATAGGTGTATTGTTTTTATGTCCAAGTAATTCGCTTTCAATTTCAAATAGTTCATCTAAATTTTTCCCACCGAAATTCATAGAGATATTTGTTATAATTTTTCTTGGCTCAATATATTGCACAGTTTCATCATTCCCTGAAAATGTTTTCTCGAATTTCGCAACAGTATTTTGCAGTTTTGCTGTGCTTACCTCGCCGTCCCAATCGCAATTTACATCAATACTTTCTTTGTTTTCCAAAAGTGCCGTGCGCGAAAAATTGCACGAACCGTTAAATCCAACTGTATTATTTTCATCTGCAAACACGCCTTCTTTCGTATGGGCAATGCCTTCTGTATCTTTGGGTGTAATCACCTTTATTTCAATTCGTTTCTCTGCAATAAGCCACGCCAAACAATCAAAAAAGTGCTTTTCGCTTTCGGAAAGTGTATTTTTTAAGGTTGCAATATCCGACAAATCGAATATAGGAGATTGCGGGTCAAGCCCGCTATGACGTTGAGCGCCTGCAATAATAGCGTTTTTATCCTGCATAGAAAGAATATTGTTGATAATCAGTCGCATTTTCCCGCCGTTATGTAAAAATAGTGCAAATCCATCTGACAAGGTACGAATAGCCGAAGAACTGAAAAAGCCGAGTTTCAAGTCAAAACGTTTACTGTTGCACAAACATTCTGAAAAGAAATCAAGCGGCTCGTATTCGGTTGCCGATTCGTATTGCCGGTGAGGCGGTAAATGGACTTCGGATTTCAACATAGACGTTTACAAATTTTAAAATTATTAAGTTTCTCAATAACATCTTTGATTTTTACCGTTAATTCCGTTTCTGTATCAATATCAGGATACTCCTTAATGACGTTGTTAATTTCTTGATATTTACTTTTGTTTGATTTAAAGAATGCGATAGCATCATTTAAAATATGAAAATCTAAATTTAAATATCCGGTTTCTATTTTTTGCAAATTCTCTTTCAATTTCGTGTCTTTAGGTTTTTCTTTTAACCATGAATCTTTATTTTGTTCTATTTGCTTAGTAAAATTTTGCAATGGACTAACATATTCAGAATAAAGATTTTGAAGATATTCCTTTAATCGTTTTTCTTTAAAATCCGGTACAGACCAAAATAAAAACAAAAGTAAATCAACTGAATCGCCAATGGTTCCTATTTGTTGATAGACAAAATAGCTGGAAAATAGTCTTTTTGCAGGAAAATCATCGGTGTAAAAGAATAATCGTGAACCTTCATTTCTACATATATGTAAAGACAACAAAGTTGAATGTAGTTCACCGTTTTCTTTCTTATAATTACAAAAATTTTTTAAGTCTTCAAAAAAATCTTTTTTTATTCTTGCATCAGGACTAACAATCCGTGTGGCGAAAAATGGTAATTGCTGTGTAATATAATCCCTTTGTTCTCTTGAAAGTGGTTTATGATTTACATTTTTATGCGCCTCATTATATACATTGTCAGAGATATATAAATTCAAATCTTTCAATCTTTTAAACAAAAACTCGTCTTCGTCGTCAATCCGAAGAACATTGATTATCGTACATGTATCTAAAACTACAGGGAGTATCATTATTCGCCAATTATTTCTCTTTTTATCTCGTTATAATAAGCCACATCAATGCTATCTTTGTTATCAAATGCTGCACTTTCTAATAATAAAGAAAAAGCTTCATTAAAACGTCTTAAAGAAACATTTCCTAATCCAGATATTAATTCGTCAATAACTGCTTCGTTAAATGGAAAATAATCATTTGTGGAGTTTTCTCTATATATCGGATTATTCAACAATTCTTTTAAATATGTTTTTAAATCTTCTTCTTTTGGCATACAGAGTTCAATCCTTTCCTTGATACGATTTTTTACTGCTTCTTGTAAATATTCGCTTAAATCCCCAACATCCATCATTGCTGATTCTGTAAGGTTTAGAAACAGTAATAAATTGTTGGGAGTTTTGTCAATAATGGCTCGTAAAAAATGATTAACTGCACTTATATTTACACTATTTAACGTAGAAATGCTTTCAAATTCATCAAACCATAAAATTACGCACGAATATGCAATTTTTTGATATGTGATTAACGAGAACAATGCAGCGAGAAATTCCGTTAAGTCGTTATCGGTAGAAAAAGTTCTCTGAACGCCTTCTTTTGCATAATTTCTCAAATCACTATTTGTAAAAGTCGTTTTGTACAGGTAGCCTTTAAACACTGTGGCATCTACTGTTTCATCAAACATTAGTTTTATTACATTTTGCATAAAAATGTTATCAGTAACGGATTTTACAACAGAAGGCACATTAACTTCTTTATTCTTAAGGTTTTTTCGTAAATATACAATATCTAATTTGTCTATTATTTGAGTATAAATATCCCAAACAGGCTGTTTACTATTAGGAAAATTAATATCCATAGACAATGGTATTGATTTTGTGTCTGCTAATTCTTGCAAAACAGATATTTTGTTGAAATACCTTGCAGCATGAGTCTTGCCACTTCCATACTCCCCCCAATTCAAGATAAGACTTGAATTAGGTATTTGAATAGAACGCTTAATCCTATTCTCCAATTTCTCTTTTACTTCGGGAAAACCTGCCCAAATCAATTCTTCCGAATTAATCGCAGGGGTTAAACGAAATGGATTCGTTTTTAATTGAAATCTATCAAATGTACTCATATCTAATTATTTTTTTGTATATATCCATCTTTATAATGTTCTTGATATTTATATATATAATTTGAAATTTGTTTTCGTTCAAACACTTTTTTAATGTTTTCTGTATCAACTATTCCTATATTATTCCAAAACAACATTTGCTTTGTGTAATATGCAAATAAAGAAAATGTCACTCTATTAGGGGCTAATGTTTTAAATAATAAGAAACTGTCATTTAAGCATTTCTCAAATTCCGCATCTATTTCTTTCGTGCATCTTTGCTTTTGAGTATCAAAAACAAAATTAATTATCTTCATAAAATAATTGTCTATATAGGCATGGGGCGAAACTATCCTATGCAAAGCAATATCATTCCAAACGGCAAGATTATAAAGTAATTTCGTTCCTGTCTCAGTTAATTGAAAACTTAAATCATTCTTTAAGTCAATTAATTCCATGTCGTATAACCAATTCAAACGAGGCATTAAAACATGTTCCATATATACTTCCGGTTTTTTCCAGTCGTTAATTCTTCTTT
Source organism: Bacteroidales bacterium (assembly GCA_031264975.1). GTDB lineage: Bacteria > Bacteroidota > Bacteroidia > Bacteroidales > WCHB1-69 > JAIROC01. The sequence continues at coordinate 7,458 of JAISDH010000360.1, read as the reverse complement.
CTGTGATTTTTAACGGAAGTACTTGTTTTGAATGATTGGCATTTTGCGCTTCGTCAATAAATTGTCCTATCTGTTCTAATAATATTTGCTTAAATCCTTTTTTTAGTTTTTTATAAGCAATAGATGGATTTATTGCGGCTTGTTCTAAAATAGCATATAGAAACCAATAGTCTTTTTTCAATAAAAGTTCCAAAAAGAAAGTTATATCAAACTTTGAAAAGATAAACGGATTCATGTTCTGCTCGTCAATTTTGTCTTTCAGAATGTTATAAACTTTCCCGATTTTACCAACTTCATACGCTCCTGCCGCATTATGTATTAATCCCAAACTAACCGCTAACTCAATATATGGATTGGCAGAATTTCCTGTTCTTGTAACTATAACATTTCCTTTCTTATTCTTATGAAGTTCCAAATATTGGTTATAATCCTGACAATATTTTTCAAACTTGGTATTGATTTTAGAAACAGGAACTTTTGATTGCTCTTTGAGCATTTTGAGCAAAATTTTCAAATAGCCTAAACGACGTATTTTTGTGTTGTGATTTAATATTTTTACCTCAAAGGTATCTTTTAATTCTTTTTCGGTGTTGTAGAATTCCGGTACTGATAAATCAGATAAATTTTTATCTACTTTGTTGATAATATAATCGAAAAAATCTTTATCTACCCAATATATTTCGTTAATTTCAATTTGAAAACCATATTCCCATACATCACTGCACATAGAACTCTCGTCTATACAATAAGGTTGAGTTATAAAAGTATCAATAGCGTTTGGAAATTGTGTTTTTATTTTCTTTACGATGTTATACGCTGTATAAGTATGCGGTTCATAATAATCTAAAAATTCTTTTTTCTCAGATTCTTCATAATGTAACAATGAACCATGCTGTATAAATATTCTATTTATTTCTTTTGATTCTAAAATAGTAAAATCAAATTCGTCAAGATTAATGTAATTATCTTCAAACTCTTCACTATGCCTTGTTATTCTTATTGCTCCACCTTCTAATATTACATCTTTATAGTTTTGAGAAAATTCAACAATAATGAAGAAATTGTCAAAATCAAATAGTAATTCGCCCTGCTTAACTCGAAAGACGGATTGCATATTATTACTATTATTTCTCAAATATTCATATATTTCACTCATAATCAACTATATAAAACAATTTGCACATAACACATCGCTATCGTCCGCAAACATATCTACAAGTAAAGAATTTGATTCTTTCTTTGCTCTTTGTTCCTGCTTTTTGATAGCATCTAATTTGATTTGACGAATACGTTCCGATTTAATCAAATCCGCCAAACTTTCGCCCTGATTCCAAGTGTAGCCGTCTTTTTCAAATTCCATTGCCTTTTGAAACAAGTCAGGGTGCTGTTCGTAAAGCCAAATCCACTCAATCTTTTGTTGGAAAAAACAGAAATAGCAACCTGAACGACTACGACAATATTTCCCTTTTTTATCATCTACTTCAAACTCAATCTCTTTGTAATAGGCAGGAATACCCACCCCGCTGTCTTCCAGAATTTGATAAATATCTTTTATGCCCAACACGTCTTCATTCTCTACCAAAGGGAAATAATCTAACTTGCCAACAGGGAAATCGGTTGTTTTTAGAAACTCAAAAACAGCACGATTGAATGTTCGTATATCTAAATCCAACAAACCATTGAGTTTTTTACTGTAATAAAATTGCTTTGTAAATGGAGTTTTTACAATTTTGAGGGCTTTTTGCAATAAGATTTCATTACAAACAAGTTTGTAAATATCAGCAAATTGAGGAATATTATCGTTATGCAAAACTTTATTGATAACTTCCATACTCCAAATATTCCTGCGGAATGGAAAAATTGCCTGAATGTTCGGTTTTGTTGAAACATAGCCCTCGCGTTCTTCATCGCCACGAATACCAACGTATGAAACTGTCGGCGCATCGCCCACAAATTTTTCAAACTCTGCCAGTTTCATTTTTTGCGTACACCATCTTGCCTGTGGCGACGGCAAATAACCTCCGCTTGATTTCAGAAAATGGAGGAAAGGTGTCGGCTCCGGACTTCCCTGTGCTGCTTTCAGTCGAGTAATTTTCCCTAAAATGGATTCTAAACGGTTTATCAGCAATTCGGTTTCTTCCAATTCGCAACCTGTATCTGAATTATAGTATTCCACAGGTAATTCGAGATATTTTCCTTTCAGATAAATAGCCAATGCTGCGCTGTCTTTTCCGCCAGATATGCCTAAAACATGCCTAACCATCGTTTTTGATTTTAGTCTTTAATATTCTTAATAATGTACATATATCCAGATTACTGTCTCCTGAAAGAATTTCGTTAATTTTGATTTCCAAGTCTTTTGTTTTATTCTTTTGGCTATCCGGTAATACATACGATTGTGATTTCAATGTACCTTGAGTTGAAACTAACTCAAAGTTATATATTTCAGCATGTAAGATTTTATTTGCCGCTTTTGAAACGTCAATAAATTTATTGAGCGCATTGAAAAGGTGTCGTATTGAATCTATCAACAGGGCTTCTTCGTTATCTTTTAATGCTGTCAAAGGTTTGTCAAATACAACAAAAGATATAGATTCGTACCAAAGTGTCCTGTCTTTTTGTGGAAATAATACCCGATTTAGAAAATTCCGCTGTTTGGGTGATAGTAAATTTTGTTTGATACCCTTAAACCGGCTGTCTATCTCTTTTTTGTATTCAGCGAAAGAATCCGATTGTAAGCCTAAAACATCGACGACATTGTCTTCTATACGTTTTATGAGATTGGAATAGCACGCCCTTAATTCCCGAATTGCTTCTTTTATCAAATTCTGATATTGAGACATAAACTCCTGATTATTATCTAGATAATCATTTTTGAATCCAAACACAGCAGGCAAGTCTTCAAAAAATGTTTTTTCCGGATCGGTTGCCTTTGCTAATACATTTCTGAATTTTGCTGTTTTAGGATTATCAAAATTCTGCGTATTCTTGGCATAATCGTTCAACTTGTTATAAAACGCCAAAAACGGTTTTATTGTTTCAATAAAACTATCTTGGGTTATTAGTTCTTTATCATTGAGATCGATAAAATTACGGTACTGATTAAAGAACTCAATTTTTATTCCATCGACAGCAAAAGCTTTTATTTTAAAGTCATTCAGCGATTTTTGAAACAAATCCAACGCCTCGCGATTGATATTTGGAATATAGATTCCTTCGCTATTGTAGAGAGAATAATCTTGTTTTCTAATAATTAAATAAATTGGTATCCAAAAATCTAAAAAGCCCTGTTTCAGTTTGAATGGGGCTACGTCAAGAATCTTAATTAAATCCCCTAATTTTCGTTGCTTCTCAATAGAACTTTTCAAAAAATCTTCGCAAACATTCCACATATCAATTAAAGCATTCGTTTGAGGTTCTCCTAATATATATACATCATTTACAAGTCTGTGAATACCTGTATCCCTCAACAATGAATAATAAATCGTTTTTTCTGGCGGAAACTTATCATTGTCTAATCCTAAATCTTTCTGTATTATGCGTTCATCTTCAATCAACAAATTCAGCAAATTTACACGCGCTTGCGAAATCGCACTGTTAATTTTCTGCCTGTTAAACAATTCATTCTGAATGACAGGCATTGAATAATAAACATCGTCGCAAACTCTCGAAAGTAATTTGTTGAAATCGGCTTGCGAAGTTATTTTTTTCTGTTTTCCTTTATAATACCATTCTATATTTTCCGAAAACGCTGTCAAGCTTCTGTTGATGTCTTTATTTAATAAATCTTTCTCGTATACAATCAGGTTGTTAATTTCCTTAATCGCCACAATATCCGATTCATCAATTGAGGCGTGTTTTAGGATATATTCCAATTTCCGTATTTCATACAAGTGATTGACAATTTTATCGACGTTTTTATACAGGACATATATAATTGCATCATTGCTGTTTCCCGAAATTTCAATCAACTGTTCCGCACAATCCGATTGATTCGGAAATATGAGATTTATGTATCCATCTATATCGCCGGACGGAACAAGTGTAATTGCCTGATTAGACAACTTAAATTCAAAAAAACGCGGTGTTCCTTTTTTATAATAAGCGGCATTTGCCGGTACAATCTTATAATCAAAATAAATATCCAAATCGAATAGTATATCAATCGGGCGCGGTATTTGTCCGGCTGCCTTATACAGTTCGTCTTCAATATTTACGTCTGTCCCTTCAAATGGAAAATATTGCGATTTGTATTTGGCATAACGGATAATTTTCAAGGATTCAAGTTCTTTGATAATCTTTTCAGGTTTTGATATATTTAGCGCAATGTGTGAATACGCACATAAAGAATCGGAATTAAAGATAACGGAAGACGTGCCGAATATATTTAACAAACCGATCGTTTTTATAATCTTAACAGCAGCATCAATTTTTTCAATATCCAATAACCCTTCTGCTCTTTCCAATGCAACCCGAATTGTCCGCCAGTTCGCCGAATCTGTATTGACCTCCGACAGATATGAATGAAAATTATAAATCACATAATCATAAACATCTGCAAGATTATATGTTCTTGTTTCGGATGGCTTAAAATTACTGATTGAATTGTCATTTTTCGACATCAGGAAGGAAAACAGAGAGCGCTCATTTTGCCCGTATCGCTGGATGGCATAAGTCAGAGCAACTGCCGAAAACATATCCAACGGATATAATCGTTTGGCTATATTTATATCTAAATCGCTGTTAATAAACCTCGTTGTTTTTGCTAATTGGAATAATTTGTCAAAATTATCTTCCGAAACGATTTCCCGTTTAGATGTTGTGATTTGTTCGGCTGCCAAATGCAATAACTGTTCAACAGGCTCGCTGAATACAATTTCTTTGAAACGTCCCTTTACTTTAATCCATTCATTTTTTTGCTGTTCTGTCAGTTTTTTTGCATATGCGCTAAAATTTTGATGCAAAGTTGTCAATAACAAAACATTATCAAGGGATGAATGATTGATAAATTCTGCTAACTGCTGCACAAAATACAATTCTTGTTCGGGATTGTGATTCGCAGCGTGTTCAAGTATTTTCCCAAACTCGTCAATGGCAATCAGAACAAATTCATTATTTTTTTTATGCGCTTTAAGCGTCTTATCCAATTGGGCAAAAATATCTTTTGTAGTGCTGCGGTCAATGTCCAATTCATCGCACAAGAGATAGGATAAGGCGCTATAATCGCCTACAATGTTGATGAAATGAAATTTTTTGTATCCATTGAATTGTCCTTTGTTATTGAATAGCAGATTAGTCGATATAGACATATCTCTTTCCAATGCCATAAGAAAGCTTGATTTACCTGTGCCGTAAGTGCCAATCATCGTGAAACTATGGATTCCCGAATGATAATCGGCAACAATATTTCCAAGTACCCTGCGGGCATTTGCAGTAACAATGTAGTGAAAATCGTCTAATTGTAAGTTCTTTATATTTGCGGACAGAGTAAATTTCATACCTCAATTATAATAACTGTTTAATATTTCCTGTTTATCCAAATCTTTGATAAACAGCAATTGTTTGATTCCGCCGTCGTCTGTAAAAACCAGTGAATCGGAATATTTTTCCCCTAATGCAAGCAAAGTATCAATCAATTCGGCTGGAGTTAAGCAAAAAATTCCTCCCAAATAATCAAGCATTGCCTCATAATCAACCATTTTGTTTTCCCCTTTCCAGTCAATAATGGCATACAAAAGGATTTCAATCGTCAGTTCGTTTTTCCCTTTCGTATTGAAATAATATGTCTTGCTGTCTGTTCGGCGAATCAGATTCAGGTCTATCAGCAAAGCGAAAAAATCCTCATTCGGCTTTCCCTGTTCAGGAATAGTATAGTTTTGCAATAAAACGCCAATATCTCGCTTCACTGTGTTTTCGTTATACAAATTAGCGTAGTCGGTTTCAAAACTCTTGCGTTTCAAAAAAGCCAAAAGTTGGTCACGGTTAAACTCATTATTCTTTTCCTTGTGAAAATCGACAAAGAAAAGTCTGTAAATGCTTGCCAGTTCGGTTTTTACTAACAGATAATGCAACAACCACAATGTACCCAAATCTTCAATGTAGGGGTCTTTTCCGTTCTTATCATTAAAAATGTAATTGGCAATTTCCGTAGCCCGCCCTTCATCTATTAGTCCGAAAGCCCGCAGCCAATAGCGAATTGCGGCAACCATATTTTTCCCTACTCCCAATTCCACAACGGAATCGGAGACATTAAAATCCTTGTTTCCAGACACAAAATCATAGCCTTTTTTCAACCAAAGCGACTTGCAGTAAAAGGACTCATGACCTGAAAACGTATATCTGATTTTATTTCCGTACATTGACCTGTTTATATTATTAAACTACGCTCGCAAAGGTACTTCTTTTTCTTGTTTTTACTATTAAAAACTTCAAAAATGGCTGAAAATATTTTTTTTCGATTGATGTCTACATTAATTTCCAACGCAATTTTTTACCTTACCGAAGCAAACCGCTGCCACATCGAAGCAAAATGCTGCCACTTACTCCAGTCTGCTTTATTTCCGAAAAATCCGTATATACTTTTGTGTTCGCATTGATATTGATGCGCAATTTTTAACACGAAAAATATTATGTATGTCAATGACAATCATTTTGACGGCTGGATGGAAAAGCTGTACGGGGCGGTAAAGGAAGTGGGCAAGGATTTGAAATCGCTCATTCACGCCGATGCCCTCTTTGACAAAGACGATAAGCCGCTGGACAATAAGGACTTGTGTCAGTTGCTGCATGTAAGTCCCCGCACTTTGCAGCGTTACCGCAGCGACGACAGCTTGCCTTTCCACAAACGCGGGCAGAAAATTTATTACAAACTTTCTGATGTGCGGGAGTTTGTTTATAAGAACGGCGACCATTGGGATAAAAAAGTATTTGAAAAAAGTACGGAAGCAAGGGATGAGGAATGATTCTAAATCCCCCGTCCCCTTTTCTTTTGAGGCTTCTTCTTCCTGTGTTCACGCACAAAATTTTCTTCATCAAAATTATTACCGGACGGATTCATTTCCAGTATTCCGAACATTGAACTCAAAGACGAATCCGAATTTGTATGTTGATGCGTTTGTTCCGTTTGTGTAAGACTGTCCTTTGGAATATCAATCTGTTTATTCGGACTGTTAAACAGGTCATTAAAAATATTTGCCGAAAACTCTTTACCAAAGCGCGAGCCGTTCAGGACGGCGCGGTTTGGATAGTCGATAAATGTAACGCCGTAAATCCGTCCCGTTTCGTTCTGTCTGAAAACCACGCCGATATATTCTTTTTTCATCAATGACTTAAAATCTTTGGTGGTGCTGTAAAAAGTATGCTGGTGTAAATATTTGGCAATCAAGGAATGAATTTGTATTTTTGTAAATGCAAATAACAATAACCCTCCATTGCCCCGATTGCCAAAGCACAAAGATA